>JBFIFF010000001.1:0-21642 GCA_041602955.1 Gammaproteobacteria bacterium
CGTCGACGTCACCTCGCGCACCCTGTTCACGCTGGTCGAACCGGGCAGCTGCTTCGTCGGGCTGCTCGCCGAGTTGCTGTTCGCGGCCGATCGCAGCTACATGCTCGACGGCCAGTACGAGGGCGACGACACCCCCGCGGCGACGATCCGCCTGACCGGGATGAACTTCGGCCCGTTGCCGATGGGCAACGGCCTCACCCGCCTCGAGACGCGCTTCCTCGGCGAACCCGAGAGCGTCGACAAGGCGCGTGGCCTGATCGGCAAGGACCTGGAGGGCCGCGACGCCCTCGACGCCGGGCTGGTCACCTTCGCGCCCGACGACATCGACTGGGAGGACGAGGTGCGCTTCGCGCTCGAGGAGCGCGCGAGCTTCTCCCCGGACGCGCTGACCGGCCTCGAGGCCAACCTGCGCTTCGCCGGCGCCGAGACCTGCGAGACCAAGATCTTCGGCCGCCTCAGCGCCTGGCAGAACTGGATCTTCCAGCGCCCCAACGCCGTCAGCGAGACCGGCGCGTTGAAGGCCTACGGCACCGGGGCCCGCCCCGCCTACGACCACGAGAGGGTTTAACGATGAGCGATGCGAACGTCGAGGTCAGCTACGACGACCTGATCCCCAACAACGTCGATCTCTCCAGCGACCGCCGCCTCAAGCGCGCGCTGGAGGCGTGGCATCCAGGCTACATCGACTGGTGGAAGAACATGGGCCCCGAGGGCTTCCAGGAGGCGCAGGTCTACCTGCGCACCGCGGTCGGCGTCGACCCGGGCGGGTGGGCCAAGTTCGGCTACGTGAAGATGCCCGAGTACCGCTGGGGTATCCTGCTCGCGCCCCAGGAAGAGGGCCGCACCATCGCTTTCGGTCGCCACAAGGGCGAGCCGGCGTGGCAGGAGGTTCCGGGCGAGTACCGCTCGCTGCTGCGCCGCCTGATCGTGGTGCAGGGCGACACCGAGCCGGCCTCGGTCGAGCAGCAGCGTCACCTCGGCGCCACCTGCCCTTCGCTCTACGACCTGCGCAACCTGTTCCAGGTCAACGTCGAGGAGGGCCGCCACCTGTGGGCGATGGTCTACCTGCTGCAGAAGTACTTCGGCCGTGACGGCCGCGAGGAGGCCGAGGCGATGCTGCGCCGCCACTCCGGCGACGAGGACAAGCCGCGCCTGCTCGGCGCCTTCAACGAGGCGACCCCGGACTGGCTGTCGTTCTTCATGTTCACCTACTTCACCGACCGCGACGGCAAGATGCAGCTCGCCTCGCTGGCCGAGTCCGGCTTCGACCCGCTGTCGCGCACCTGCCGCTTCATGCTGACCGAGGAAGCGCACCACATGTTCGTCGGCGAGAGCGGCGTCTCGCGCGTGGTGCAGCGCACCTGCGAGGCGATGAAGGAGGCCGGCATCGACGACCCGACCGACATCGAGGCGGTGCGCAAGCTCGGCGTGATCGACCTGCCGACCATCCAGAAGAAGGTCAACTTCCACTTCGCCGTGACGCTGGACCTGTTCGGCGCCGAGGTCTCGACCAACGCCGCCAACGCCTTCAACGCGGGGCTCAAGGGGCGCTACCAGGAGACCAAGATCGACGACGACCACCAGCTCGAGAACAGCGCCTACCCGGTCATGAAGTACGTCGACGGCGCGTTCGCGATGGTCGACGAGCCGGCGCTCAACGCGATCAACGCGCGCCTGCGCGACGACTACGTCAAGGACGCCGAGGGCGGGGTCAAGCGCTGGAACAAGCTGATCGCCAAGACCGGCGTCGAGTTCGAGCTGCAGCTGCCGCACCTGGCCTTCAGCCGGCGCATCGGCGAGTTCGCCGAGCTGTCGGTCACCCCGGGCGGCATCGTCATCGGCGCGGAGGCGTGGCAGGCGCAGCGCGACGACTGGCTGCCGTCCAAGCAGGATCTGGAGCACATCAACAGCCTGATGAAGCCGGTCCAGGAACCGGGCCAGTACGCGGGCTGGATCGCCCCGCCGAAGGTCGGCATCGACAACCAGCCGGGCGACTTCGAGTACGTGCAGCTGGCATCGTGAGGGACGACGCCGGTCAGCAGGCGTGCCGGGCTTCAGCCAAGCCCGGCCTACACTCGCAAGGTCTGTCCACCGCCCTTGCCGCACCGTGAAAGAGGTCACCGGACCATGAGCCTGATCCGCCAACACCTGATCGACCCGGAGGTGTGCATCCGTTGCAACACCTGCGAGGAGACCTGTCCGATCGACGCGGTCACCCACAACGACGACAACTACGTCGTCGACGCGACCAAGTGCGAATTCTGTCGCGACTGCATCTCGCCGTGCCCGACCGGGGCGATCGACAACTGGCGCACCGTCGAGACGCCCTACAGCCTCGACGACCAGTTTTCATGGGACGAGCTGCCCGAGCAGGGCGATTACGCCGAGGTGGCCGACGAGCTGCCCGACGCGCGCGAGGCCGACGCCTCGGAGGTGTTGCAGACCGCCCATGCCGGCCAGGGGGGCAAGGTGCTGCCCCCGTTCTCGGCCGCGCACCCCTACGTCAACGTCTACACCCGCGAGAATCCGGTCACCGCACGGGTCGCGGGCAACTACCGCCTGACCGCGGAGGATGCCGAGTCCGACATCCACCACATCGTGCTCGACTTCGGCCCGACGCCGTTCCCGGTGCTCGAGGGCCAGAGCATCGGCATCATCCCGCCGGGCGTCGACGACAACGGCAAGCCGCACTTCGTGCGCCTCTACTCGGTGGCGAGCCCGCGCGATGGCGAGCGGCCCGGTTACAACAACCTCGCCCTGACCGTGAAGCGCACGCGGCACAAGGAGGGCGACTCGGTGGTCGAGGGGCTGGCGTCGAACTACATCTGCGACCGTGCCAAGGGCGACGAGGTGCAGGTGACCGGGCCGTTCGGCAGCACCTTCCTGATGCCCAACCACCCCGACGCCAACATCATCATGATCTGCACCGGCACCGGTGCCGCGCCGTTTCGCGCCATGACCGAGCGCCGCCGCCGCGCGCAGCCCGACGTGCCGGGCAAGCTGCTGCTCTTCTTCGGCGCGCGCACCCCGGAGGAGCTGCCCTATTTCGGCCCGCTGACCCGCCTGCCACGCAGCCTCATCGACAGCGAGCTGGTCTTCTCGCGCCTGGCCGACCGGCCGAAGGAGTACGTCCAGGATCGCATGCGCAAGCGCGGCAAGGACCTCGCGAAACTGCTGCACAGCGCCATGACCCACGTCTACATCTGTGGCCTCAAGGGCATGGAGAAGGGGGTCGAGGAGGCGTTTCGCGACATCTGCACGGAGCACGAGATGGACTGGGCCGAGATCGTCGACGAGATGCGGCGCACCGGGCGCTACCACGTCGAGACCTACTGAGCTCGCCGCTGCATGGCCAGCACTCCCGCAGAGACCGGCACCCGGCCAGCCGAGCAGGTCGACGTCTACATCGCGGCGATCGGCGAGCGGGTGCGCGGCATGCGGGCCAGGCGCGGGATGACGCGCAAGCAGCTCGGTGAGGACTCCGGCGTCTCGGAGCGCTACCTCGCCCAGCTCGAGGGCGGCAAGGCCAACGTCTCGGTCGGCCTGCTCTGGCAGGTGGCCCAGGCGATGGGCGTCGCGCCGCACGAGCTGCTGCCCGACGCCGCGCCGCTGGCTCGTGCGCCGAGCCCGCTGCTGCAGCTCCTCGATCAGCTCACCCCCGAACAGGAGGCGGCGGCGCACAAGCTGCTGCTCAAGCACTTCGTCAACCCGGAGGGTGCGGTGCGCGGCGTGGCGCTGATCGGGCTGCGCGGCGCCGGCAAGTCGACCCTCGGCCAGGCGCTCGCCGAGGCGGTCGGGGTGCCGTTCATCCGCCTCGGCGACGTCGTCGAGTCGCTCGGTGGCATGTCGATCAGCGAGCTGTTTTCGCTCGGCGGGCAGAAGGCGTACCGGCGCCTGGAGCGCCAGGCGCTGCAGCACGTGCTCGACAACTACCCGACCTCGGTGATCGAGGCGGGCGGCAGCCTGGTCTCCGAACCGGCCACCTACGCCGAACTGCTCGGGTCGTTCTACACCGTGTGGGTGCGCGCCACGCCGGAGGAGCACATGTCCCGCGTGGTCGTGCAGGGCGACCTGCGCCCGGTGCAGGCGAGCCAGGAGGCGATGGACGACCTCAAGCGCATCCTCGCCGAACGCGAGGCGGAATACCGCGCGGCCAATCACACCCTCGACACCTCGGGGCGCAGCGTCGAGGCGTGCCTCGAGGAACTGATGGACATGACCCGCTGCTTCCTGTGCCAGTGGGGTTCCGACCACCCGGAGAGCAAGGCGTACGGCAAGCGGGCGCCCGGCGGTGGCTGCGCTGACGGGGCATTGCCACCGAGGAAGTAGGCGAGGCGTCCCGCAGCTCGCCGGACGTTCGAAGCGGTCCGTAGACGGCGCAATCCCCGCCGCGGAAGCGGGATGCTGGCGTGTCGTCGCCGTCTCCGAAATGCGCCCGGCAGGCACTCCACCGACCCACCCACCGGGACAAAGGCCCTCCGGGCCAGCGGCTCCCGCGGCAGGTGAAACCCGGCATCCTTGAGGTAAGCGCGACGGCGAACCCCGGGTTGCGCCGGTGGCCGGGTTCGTCCCCGGCAGGCCTTCATGCGATCACCCGACCCCCCTCTCTAAAGCGCGAAGCCGCACTCGAACTGGCTGGGTCGGTGATCTCGCGCCACCGGCCGGCGTCGAGCCTGGTCCGAGTCGCGCGGCCAACTACACTCGGGGATAGCCCCGACACACTGGCAGAGGAGTCTGCATGAACCTCGAGAAGGTGATCTTCGGCTTCTTCATCATCCTCGCGCTGACGCTGAACTTTGGTTTCTTCATCGGCGAGATCGACAACCCGGACCACCATCACATCACCGAGTTCTTCCTCGTCGTGGTGGTCAACATCATCGCCACCGGGCTGAAACTGGGCGACCGCTCGCAGATCGGTGCGCTCCTGCTCGCCACCAGCCTGGTCGCCGACCTGCAGCTGATCGCCGCCTCGGCGCTGTGGGCCTACGCGGCGCACGTCGCGGACGCCGGGGTCGACGCGGGGATGATGGCCAGCATCGTCTCGCTGTCGGGCGGCGCGCTGGTGGCCAACGTGGTCTCGGTCACCATCCTGGTCGCCGAGACGTTGATGCTGCGGCGGTAACTCCCGATGCCCGGCGCCGACAAATCCAGCCGCGTCACCTTCATCGTGCTGCGTCACATGCGCGCGCCGCTGATGACGCTGGTCGCGGTCTACGCCACCTCGATGGTCGGCTGGGTGCTGATCCCGGGCACCGCGCAGGGCGGCGCGACGGAGCCGCTGAGCTTCTTCCACGCGTTCTACTTCCTCACCTACACGGCGACCACGACCGGTTTCGGTGAGATCCCGCACCCGTTCAGCGAGGCGCAGCGGATGTGGAGCATCGTCTCTCTGTACGCCGGCGTACTCGCTTGGCTGTACGCGGTCGGGGCGATCATCCGCCTGCTGCAGAACCCCCATTTCCAGCAGGCGCTGGCCGAGCGGCGCTTCGTCAAGGAGGTGCGCCGGTTGCACGAGCCGTTCGTGATCCTGTGTGGTTTCGGCAGCACCGGCAGCCTGCTGGCACGCGGCCTCAACGACGCCGGTCACGCCGCGGTGGTGATCGATCACGACCTCGACCGCATCCGCGCGGTGCCGCTGCGCGACTACCGCATCCCGGTGCCGTCGTTGTGCGCGGATGCCGCGGTTCCCGAGCACCTGATCGAGGCCGGTCTGCTGCGGCCGAACTGCCGCGCCGTGGTGGCATTGACCGGCAACGAGCAGGTCAACCTGAAGGTCGCGGTCACCACGCGGCTGCTCAATCCCGGGGTGCAGGTGATCTGCCAGTCGACCTCGGTGACCAACGAACTCTCGCTCGCCTCGCTCGGCGCCGACGTGCACATCGTCGATCCGTTCCAGACCTTCGCCCGCTACCTGGCCACGGTGATCCAGGCGCCGTTTCTGCACAACCTGACGCAGTGGCTGGTCGGCGCGCGCGGCGCCTCGCTCGAGCTGGTGACGGAACTGCCACGCGGTCACTGGGTGATCTGCGGCTACGGGCGCATGGGGCACTGGTTGCATCGCGCGCTGACCGAGGTCGGTTCGACCACCACGGTGATCGATCCCGGTAGCGACGACGACGGCAGCGAGAACATGCCTCACCTGCTGCGCGGGCGCGCCGACCGCGACATGCTGCGCGCGGCGGGGATCGAGCGCGCGGTCGGGCTCATCGCCGGGGTGGACGTCGACGCGGACAACCTCGGCATCATCCTCAACGCCCGCGATCTCAACCCCGGACTGTTCGTCTTGGTGCGGCAGAACTCGCACCGCAACGAGATGCTCTTCAGCGCCGCGCACGCCGACTACATCATGCAGCCCAGCCTGACCAGTGCGCGGCGCATCCTGTTCCTGCTCACCGCGCCGCTCCTCAAGCCACTGTTCGAGACGCTCAGGCAGCGGCACCTCGACAGCGGCGGGGAGAGCAGCATCGCCGCTGCCGCGCAGCTGCGCGAGACGCTCGGCGAGGCCCTGCCGCGGCTGCTCACGGTGCACTGCGACGAGGCCAACTGCACGGCGCTCGCCGCCGCCGCCGCGGCATGCACGCGCGTCACCGTCGGCGACGTGCTGCGCGACCCGGCGGCACGCGAGCGGCGCATCGCCGCAGTGGCACTGGTGCTGGTCTCGGGCGAGTCGACGCACGTGCTGCCGGGGCCGGATCAGGAGCTGCAACTCGGCGATGCCGTGCTCTTCTGCGGCAGCGACAGCGCACTGCGCCTGCTCGATGCGACGCTCAACAACGAGTACACGCTGGCCTACCTCGTCAGCGGCGTCGACCCGGTGCGTGGCGTCTTGCTGTGCCGTCTGCTCGGGCACCGTGGCGTGTTCGGGCAAGGGCCCGCTTCCTACCCGGGCTGAGCGTGACGCGGTCGGGGCGTGCGCCCTGGCCAGGGGCGGTTTCGCGGCGCAGTGGCACGGCGGGCGGCAGGCGGGCCTGCCACTGCAGCGGGGCCCCGGCCTGGGCCGCGATTTGCCGAACCTCACGCAATGGTCTGTAATGAGACGACCGCACCCGAACGAGTGGGATTCGCATGTCACGCCGCCGTCTCTGCCACCTTGCGCCCGTCGCCGCCCTGCTGCTGGCCGGGAGCGTCGGTGCGGAGATCCACGCCGGTGACGCTCTCGCGGCCTATCCCGGCCAGGCGGCCGGCGACGTCGGCTTTGCCGCGTTCGGCGCCGAACGGGGCTATTCGGCCCTGTTCGAGGACGACAGCTCGCCGCGGGTCCAGCTCCCGTTCTCCGTGCTCGGCGACGACGGATCGGGGCTCAGTTTCGGACCGTTGCTGCGCTACCGGGGGGGGCTGTCGGGCGACGTGGTTGGCCTGGACCGCCCGGACGAACTCGAGGCGGGGGGCTTCATCGCCTGGCGCAGCGGCCCGTGGGCGCTCCAGGGGCACACGCTGGGGGCGAGCCCGCTCGCGGGCGATGCCGGGCTGCTGGGCCTGACCGGCAGCTACGCGCTGCAGGGCGGGGAGCGTCTGACGCTGGTCTTTTCCGGAAGTGCGGCCTACGCCAGCGACGGCTACCTGCGCCAGCGCCTCCCGGGCGATGCCGGGCTGGCGGACTTACCTTACGACGGGCGCGGGCTCGGCAACCTGGGCGTGGGGGTCGACGCCAGTTACCGCCTGGGCTCCGCCTGGAGCCTGGTGGGCATGTTCGGCATCCACCACACGCTCAACGGCAACGGCGAGTTCCTCGACACCGACGACGCCCTGCGTTTCCGCGCCGGGGCCGCGTTCCGCTTCGACTTCTGACCGCCGCCGTGGACTTCCAGCCCGGCGACGTGGTGCTGCTCGACGGCGAGACCTACCAGGTGCTCGAGCCCGTGGAAGGCGGGGCGCGCGTGGTCCCGTTCCCGGCCGACACGGTCGCGCCCTTCGAAGTGACGTGGACCGCGTCCGACGCGCCGCCCAGGCGCATCGGTCACGCGCCGCTGCCGGCGCCGACGCCGTGCTCGGCCGACGGCTGCTGCCCGACCGGGGGCAACCCGGTCGAGGAGGACGAGATCAGGCCGCCGCGCTGACGCTCAGCGCTCGCTGATCGGCACGTAGTCGGTGACCGTGTTGCCGGTATAGATCTGGCGCGGGCGGGCGATCTTGCCTCCGTCCTGCTGGTTCTGCTCCCACCAGTGGGCGATCCAGCCCGGCATGCGGCCGATCGAGAACATCACCGTGAACATGTCGGTCGGGATACCGATGGCGCGCATGATGATGCCGCTGTAGAAATCGACGTTGGGGTAGAGGCGCCGCTCGACGAAGTAGGGATCCTCGAGCGCGATCTCCTCGAGTCGGCGCGCGATGTCGAGCAGCGGATCGACCACGCCGAGCTGGGCGAGCAGCTTCTCGGCGATGCCGCCGAGCATCTTGGCGCGCGGGTCGAAGTTCTTGTAGACGCGGTGACCGAACCCCATCAAACGGACCTTCGACTCCTTGTCCTTGGCCAGCTTGACGTAGTCGTCGGCGTTCATGCCGCCGGTGTGGATCGCCTCGAGCATGCGCAGGACTTCGACATTGGCGCCGCCGTGCAGCGGCCCCCACAGGGCACAGACGCCGGCCGCGCACGAGGCGAACAGGTTCGCCTGGCTCGAGCCGACCATGCGCACGGTGGAGGTCGAGCAGTTCTGCTCGTGATCGGCGTGCAGGATCAGCACCAGGTTCAGCGCGTCGCGCACCACCTCGTCGCAGATGTACTGCTCGTAGGGGGTCGAGAACATCATGTGCAGGAAGTTGGGCACGTAGCGCAGCTTGGGGTCAGGGTAGATGTAGGGCAGTCCCTTGGACTGGCGGTAGGCGTAGGCGGCGATGGTGCGCACCTTGGAGATCAGCCGGGCGGCGGCGCGGCGGATGGTCACCGCGTCGTCGATCTCGTGGAACTCGGGGTGGAAGCACGAGAGCGCGTTGATCATCGCCGACATCATCGCCATCGGCGGCGCGCTGCGCGGGAAGCCCTCGAAGTGGTGCTTCATGCTCTCGTCGAGGAACGCGTGCTCACCGAGGGAGTGCGAAAAGGCGTCGTACTCGGCCTGCGTCGGCAGGTGACCGAAGATCAGCAGCCAGGCGACCTCGCCGAAGTTCGGGCTCTGCGCGAACTGCTCGATCGGGATGCCGCGGTAGCGCAGGATGCCCTGGTCGCCGTCGATGTAGGTGATGGCGCTCTTGCAGCTGCCGGTGTTGCCGTAGCCGGGATCGAGGGTGATCAGGCCGCTCTGCGCGCGCAGCTTGGAGACGTCGAGCCCGTGCTCGTTCTCGCTGCCGACGACCACCGGGAGCTCGTAGGTCTGGCCGGCGTAGGAGAGGGTGGCGGTGTCGGACATGGCAACCTCGCTGGAGTTCGTGTGGGGGTCCCCTGGTGCAGGAGCCCGGTCGGCGCCGGGGCCCTTGGCGTCCGCTTCCGGGGGTGTGCCGCCCATGTTGCAGTGCGCCAATCGGGGCAGTATACCCCCATCGGCCGTAGGGCATGCTTCGCCACGAGATTGAGCCCGTGGCACAGCCGGACCAGAATGGCGTGAGGGTCCTGGCAGGGCCAGATGTTAGGATAACGTTTACGTAAACGTCAATTCATGGCGGCGCGGCCGCCCGCGAGGAGGCCCATGCCCCCCTATCCCCACCTGTTCCGACCGCTCGACCTCGGCTTCCTCCAGCTGCCCAACCGCGTCCTGATGGGTTCGATGCACACCGGTCTCGAGGAGCTCCCCGATGGCTACGAGCGCATGGCGGCCTTCTACGCCGAGCGCGCGCGCGGCGGCGTCGGGCTGATGGTCACCGGAGGCTTCTTCCCCAACCGCGAGAGCGCCGGGTTCGAGGCCGAGGGGGTGTTCGACGGGGTCGACGAGGCGCAGCGGCACCGGGTGATCACCGAGGCCGTGCATGCCGAGGGGTCGCGCATCTGCCTGCAGATCCTGCATACCGGGCGCTACGCCTACCACGAGCACGCGGTCTCGGCCTCACCTCTGCGCTCGCCGATCAACCGCCACGCCCCGCGCGAGCTCGACGAGGCCGGCATCGAGAAGCAGGTCGCCGACTTCGCCACCTGCGCCCGGCTGGCGCAGCAGGCCGGCTACGACGGGGTCGAGATCATGGGCTCGGAAGGGTACTTCCTGAACCAGTTCATCGCCGCACGCGTCAACCGCCGCACCGACCGCTGGGGCGGCAGTTACGAGAACCGCATTCGCCTGCCGCTGGAGGTGGTGCGGCGGGTGCGCGCCGAGGTCGGCGAGCGGTTCATCATCATCTTCCGGCTGTCCATGCTCGACCTGGTCGAGGGCGGCAGCTCCTGGGCCGAGGTGGTCACGCTCGCGCAGGCGCTGGAGGCGGCCGGCGTCAACCTGCTCAACACCGGCATCGGCTGGCACGAGGCGCGCATCCCGACCATCGCCACCATGGTGCCGCGCGCCGCGTTCACCCGGGTGACCGGCCGGTTGATGGGGGAGGTGTCGATCCCGCTGATCGCCACCAACCGCATCAACACCCCCGAGGTGGCCGAGGCGGTGCTCGAGCGCGGCGAGGCCGACATGGTCTCGATGGCGCGGCCGTTCCTCGCCGATCCGGATTTCGTCGTCAAGGCGCGCGAGGGGCGCGCCGACGAGATCAACACCTGCATCGCCTGCAATCAGGCGTGCCTGGACCACATCTTCACCGGGCGGCTGGCGAGCTGCCTGGTCAACCCGCGCGCCTGCCACGAGACCGAGTGGGCCGCCGCACCGGTACGTGCGGCCAGGCGCGTGGCGGTGGTCGGTGCCGGCCCGGCGGGACTCGCCGCGGCGGTCACCGCGGCACAGCGCGGACACCGCGTGACGCTGTTCGACTCGGCCGACGCGATTGGCGGCCAGTTCAACCTCGCCCGGCGCATCCCCGGCAAGGAGGAGTTCCGCGAGACGCTGCGCTACTTCGCGCGCCAGCTCGAGCTGCACGGCGTCGAGCAGCGTCTCGGGCGGCAGGTCGACGCGAAGGGGCTCGCGGAGCAGGGCTTCGACGCCGTGGTCGTCGCCACCGGCGTCACGCCGCGCGTGCCGCCGATCGACGGCATCGATCACCCGAAGTGCGTCGGCTACGTCGCGGCGATCCGTGAACCGCAGCGGATCGGTCGTCGGGTCGCGATCGTCGGCGCGGGCGGTATCGGCTTTGACGTCGCCGAGCTGCTGACCCATGCCGGACCCCCGACCGCGCTCGACGCCGACGCCTTCTGGGCCGCGTGGGGCATCGACCCGACGCTCGCGGCGCGTGGCGGCATCGAGGGGGTCGCGGCGGCGCCGGAACCGTCGCCGCGCGAGGTCTGGCTGCTGCAGCGCAAGGCCGAGAAGCCCGGCACGCGGCTCGGCAAGTCGACCGGGTGGATCCACCGCACGGAGCTGGCGCGGCGGGGGGTCAGCCTGCTTGCCGGCGTGAACTACGAGCGGGTCGACGACGCCGGCCTGCACGTCACGGTCGACGGCCAGCCACGGGTGATGGCGGTCGACCACGTCGTGATCTGCGCCGGCCAGGAGCCGCGCCGGGAACTGCACGACGCCCTCGCGGCGGCCGGGGTCGAGAGCGTGCTGGTGGGAGGCGCGCGGCTCGCCACCGAGCTCGATGCCAAGCGCGCCATCGCCGAGGGGACGCGGGCGGCGCTGGAGCTCTGATCGGGGTCCGCATGGCCCCCTCCGGCCCGGGCGCCGTGCGCAGCCGGGTGAACCCAGGTCCGTGACTGGACCGCCGGCGTCTTGTCCGGGCGGGATTTCAGTCCCCCGGTGGGGCTGTTCTGGCCACCCAAGTTCACCGCCATTGTCAAGCTGCGCCGCAGCAGTGACATCCCCTCCCCGAGGGGGTATCGTTGCGCACCCGTTCGGGACCGATCCATGTCCATCAGCGCCCTCGACACCCACGCCGCCGAGCCCGAGACCGCCTACATCGGGCCCCTGCCGCTCTACTGCGAACTCCACGAGGCGGCGAAGAAGGACCCGCTGGTCCTGTTCCTCCCGGGCATTGCGACCCACAGTGGGCTGTACCGCGACTTCCTCGACGCCATCGCGCGACAGGGGTTCAACGTCGTCGGCGTCGACCTGCGCGGCCACGGCCGCTCCAACGGCGACCGCGGCCTGTTCACGGTCGACGAGGTGGTCGAGGACGTCTCGGCCATCATCGATCACTACGGTCAGCGCTTCAGCGGACCGGTGGCACTCCTCGGGTACTCCTTCGGCTCACCGCTGGCGCTGGCCGCCGCCGAGGCGGACGACCGGGTCAGGGCGCTGCTCTGCCACACCCTGATGCTCGGCAGCCACCCGCCGGACTGGTTTCACTTCCTCGGCTGGCAGGCGCTGGGATGGACCAGCATCACGCTGCCGCACTGGCGCGTGAACCTGCGCAGCCTGCTCGACGTCGACCAGCTGATCTTCAACAACAGCTACACCTCGTGGATCGCCGACGACGGCCTGCTGGTCTGGGAGTACCCGGTCAAGACCCTGGCGAGCGTGTTCGGCTACCGCCACCGGGTGTTCAAGGAGCAGCTCGCCTTCCGCGCGGCGGTGCTGACCGGAGAGCACGACGAGGTGGTGCGCCCGAGCTACACCAAGTCGCTGCTCGGCCGCCTGACCCACCGTTTCGAGTCGCAGGTGCTGCCGGAGATGGACCACATGAGCCCGTTCGTCCGCACCGAGGCGCTGGCGGCGACCTCGGCGGCGTGGCTGCGCCGTCTTCTCAGCGGGGCGCGGAAGTAGCTCCGCTCTCCGTTCTGGCGGGCTGCGCTGGCCCGTAGCTCCGGAACCGATCCAGCACCCGGTCCATCTCGTCGCCGTCGAGCACCCTGGGCTCGCCCAGCGCGAGCAGCCGGCAGTACATCTCGGCGAGATTCTCGACCTCGATGGCCAGGGCCAGCGCGCGCCGGCAATCGCTGCCTGTGGCGATGACCCCGTGGCGGTCGAGCAGGCAGGCGCGGCGTCCCTCCAGCGCCACCAGGGCGTTGTCCGAGAGTTCCTGGGTGCCGAAGGTGGCGTAGTCGGCGACGCGGATGTCGTGCCCACCCGCCGCGGCGACCATGTAGTGGAAGGCGGGGATCGGCTTGCCCAGGCAGGCGAGGGTGGTCGCGTGTGGCGAGTGGGTGTGCACGATCGCCTCGACCTCGGGACGCGCGGCGTAGATGTCGCGATGAAAGCGCCACTCGCTCGACGGCTTGCCCGCGCCGCGCACCTCGCCGCCGAGGCTCATGCGCACGATCTGTTCCGCGGTGCAGAGGTCGTAGGGCACGCCCGACGGGGTGATCAGGAAACCGTCGCGGCAGCGCGCGCTGACGTTGCCCGCGGTGCCGCGGTTGATGCCGCTGGCGTTCATCGCACGCGCGGTGTCGAGCACGGTCTTGCTGAGTTTCCTGGCTTTCATTCCGTGATCCTCCGCTTCAGTAGTACCCGGCGCCCGGGATGACGTGGCGCACGCCTCCGCGGGGGTTCTCGATGTCGCCGTGCCGGCGCGGGATCAGGTGCACGTGGCAGTGGAAGATCGTCTGCCCGGAGTCCTTGCCGTTGTTCACCCCGATGTTGAATCCGCTCACGGTCGGGTCTTCGGCGAGGATCGCCTCGCGCTGCGAGATGAGCAGGAGTTGCACGGCGATCAGTTCGTGCCGGGTCAGCTCGAAGTAGGTCTCGACGTGACGGTAGGGGACGATCAGGGTGTGCAGTCGGGTGACCGGGTGGACGTCGCGCACCACGTAGGCATAGCGGTTGCGTGCCAGCGGCACCTCGTCGAGGAGGCAGAAGAGGCACTTGCGTTTCTTGTTCCCGGCCATGTGTGCGCTCGTCGGATGGGGCCGCCACGATAGCAGAAGTGCACGTCGTGGCAGAGGGGGGGATGTCGGTCTGCGAGACCCGTTGCGACCGGGATTCTAGCTTGGCGAGCAGAGACTCCGGGTTATCCAGGCATCAGCGAAGCCTGATCGATGTCGAAAGGTCGCCAGAGCCGGTCGACGGGTTCCGCGACGAGAAACAGCGGGTGTCGCGCGGGTGACGATCCGATATCCTTTCCCACGGCAGAAAGACCACAGGGAACGGGGGGAGCCGATGACCACCAAGTACGTCTACGCCTTCGACGAGGGCGACGGGCAGGACAAGAAGCTTCTCGGCGGCAAGGGGGCCAACCTCTGCGAGATGACCCGCATCGGGCTCAACGTCCCGCCCGGGTTCGTGATCACCACCGAGGCGTGCCTCGCCTACCTCGCCGATGACGCGCGCAACCTGCCCGCGGGCCTGATGGAGCAGGTACGCGCGCACGTCGCGCAGCTCGAGAGGGCGACCGGCAAGGGCTTCGGCGACCCTTCCGACCCGTTGCTGGTCTCGGTGCGCTCCGGCTCGGCGCTGTCGATGCCGGGCATGATGGACACCATCCTCAACCTCGGCCTGAATGCCGCGACCCTCGACGGGTTGATCCGCCACACCGGCAACGCGCGCTTCGGCTGGGACGCCTACCGCCGCTTCATCCAGCTCTACGGCAAGATCGCGCTCGGCGTCGACGACGCCCTGTTCGATGCCGAGTTCGCCAAGGTCAAGCGCAGGACGGGCGCGCGCCAGGACGTGGACCTCTCGGCCTCGGCGCTCGAGACGGTCACCGGGCGCTTCCTGCAGATCGTGCGCGAACAGACCGGGCGGCCCTTCCCCGAGGATGTCTACGAGCAGCTCGAACTGGCGGTCAAGGCGGTGTTCGACTCCTGGATGGGCAAGCGCGCGGTCGACTACCGCCGTGAGTTCCACATCACCCCCGAGATGGCCAACGGCACCGCGGTCAATGTCGTGACCATGGTGTTCGGCAACCTCGGCGACGACTGCGCGACCGGGGTCGGCTTCACCCGCGATCCCGGCACCGGCGAGAACCGCATGTTCGGCGAATACCTGGTCAACGCCCAGGGCGAGGACGTGGTGGCCGGCATCCGCACGCCGAAGCCGGTCGACGAACTCGCCCAGGAGATGCCCGAGATGCATGCGCAACTGGTCGCTCTGCGCGACCGCCTCGAGGCGCACTACAGGGAGGTGCAGGACTTCGAGTACACCATCGAGCGCGGCCGGCTCTACTGCCTGCAGACGCGCAACGGCAAGATGAACGCCGCGGCCACGGTGCGCACCTCGGTCGAGATGGAGGGCGAGGGCCTGATCACGCGCGAGCAGGCGCTGCTGCGCGTGCAACCCGAGAGCCTCGAGCAGCTGCTCCACCCCCACCTCGACGAGGCGCACCTCGCCGACGTGCCGCTCGCGGTCGGCCTGCCGGCCTCGCCCGGCGCGGCCTCGGGCAAGTGCGTCTTCGACGCCGACCGCGCGGAACTCCTCGGCCGCGCGGGCGAGAGGGTGATCCTGGTGCGCGAGGAGACCAAGCCCGAGGACATCCACGGCTTCTTCGCCGCGCAGGGGGTGCTGACCAGCCGCGGCGGCAAGACCTCGCACGCCGCGGTGGTCGCGCGCGGCATGGGCAAGCCGTGCGTGGCCGGCGCCGAGGGCATCGAGGTCGACGTCGGCAAGCGGTGCGCCGTGGTCGGCGAGCGGGTGATCGAGGAGGGCGACGTCATCACCCTCGACGGCGGCAGCGGCAAGGTCTACGCCGGGGCGATCCCGACCGTGGAGCCGGAGTTCTCGCGGGAACTGCAGACCCTGCTCGGCTGGGCCGACGCGACGGCGCGCCTGGGCGTGCGCGCCAACACCGACACCCCCGAGGGCGCGGCCCAGGCCGTGCGCTACGGCGCCCAGGGGATCGGCCTGTGCCGCACCGAGCGCATGTTCAACGCCACCGACCGGCTGCCGGTCGTCGTCGACATGATCCTCGCCGAGAACCGCGAGGCGCGTCTCGCCGCCCTCGACCGCCTGCTGCCGATCCAGCGCGCCGACTTCGCCGGGATCTTCCGCGCCATGGCGCCACGCCCGGTGACCATCCGCCTGCTCGACCCGCCGATCCACGAGTTCCTGCCGACCGAGGCCGAGTTGCGGCAGGAGATCGGCGAGCTGCGCGACTACCTCGGCCAGCAGCGCGGCCGGCGCGCCCTGCTGCTGACCCGGCCCTACCTGGCCGACGGCGCTCCGGTCGGCGATGATGAACTCGCCACGGTCGAGCGGGAGCTCGACCAGCTCGGCCAGGCCATCGCGGTGCGCGAGCGGATGCTGCTCAAGGTGCGCGAGCTCTTCGAGGTCAACCCGATGCTCGGCCACCGCGGGGTGCGGCTCGGCATGACCTATCCGGAGATCTACGCCATGCAGATCCGCGCGGTGCTCGAGGCGGCGGCCGAGTGCGCGGCCGACGGCGTCGAGGTGACCCCGGAGATCATGGTGCCGCAGGTGTGCACCGGGCGCGAGCTCGAGCGCATCCGCGCGCTGGCCGACGAGCTGCGTGCCGAGGTCGAGGCGGCACGCGGCGTGGCCATCGACTTCCGCTTCGGTTCCATGGTCGAGGTGGTACGCGCCTGCATGCGCGCCGGTGACCTCGCCCAGGTCGCCGAGTTCTTCTCTTTCGGCACCAACGACCTGACCCAGGCGACCTTCTCGTTCTCGCGCGAGGACGCCGAGAACAAGTTCCTGCCCTTCTACAACGAGCAGAACATTCTGATGGACAACCCGTTCGAGGTGCTCGACGTCAAGGGGGTGGGGCAGCTGATGCAGCTGGCCATCGCCTGGGGTCGCGAGACGCGACCCGGGCTCAAGGTCGGCATCTGCGGCGAGCAGGGCGGTCACCCGGCATCGATCCGCTTCTGCGACCGCATCGGACTCGACTACGTCTCCTGTTCGGGGCCTCGCGTGCCGGTCGCACGGCTCGCGGCGGCGCATGCGGCACTTTCTGTGGAAACGTACGTAACCGCATGAATAAAAAAATTATTCACTCATAATCCTCGCGTGAATTGCCGATGGGCTTCGGCGCTGACGACTTGACATCGGTAGCGTCTGCCCGCATTGTGCAGTGCAACATATGAGTAGCACGTGAGGACGTGATGAACGCCAATGACATCGATGACGCCTGGGGGCGCTGGATCGCGGTCGGCCGACTGCAGGCCCAGTGGCTCGCTCGCCATGCCGAAATCCTCGAGGCCTCGCTGACCAGCATGCGTCAGCGCGGGTCGCGGGCGATCGAACTGTGGTTCTGGACGCCGTGGCCGTGGCTGATCAGCCGCTTCGACGGACCGGCGGCCGCCGGCGCCCGCTGGGCCGACTACCTCGAGGACGAGGCCCGCAACGCGACCCAGATGGCGCTGCTCGCCGACTGGGAAATGCGCAACTGGGGCGAGCGCTTCGCGCGGACGATCGAGGGCGACGAGTCGGGGTGAGTCCCCCGCAGGCACGGGCCCTGGCCGTGATGGGGTGAGTGTCACACCGTCTGAGCCATCGATGCGGACGCATCGCGAGCCCGGTGATCCGCGGTGGCGGGAGGCGAGCGATCCTCCGGCGGCGTCGCGCAGGGCCGGGCCGGTCTCCCGCACTCGTCGGCGTTCAGGCCCGCGGGGCGCTGCGTCTCGAAGCGGTTGGGGCCGCACGGTAGGGCGCGCTCCAGCGCGGGCCATCCCGCTCCGCACGGGCAAGATGGAACAATTCTAAAAACTCGCGTAAAATCCCGGTCATGAAGGGAATGCAGCCTAAATTCCCACTCTCCGGCGGCGCGATCGCCGAGCACCTCACCGCGCACGGCGTCAAACCGACCCGGCAGCGGGTGATGATCGCCCGCGTGCTGTTCGAGCGGCCCCAGCATGTCACCGCCGAGCAGCTGCTCGAGCGCGTGGGACGCGATCACGGCCACGTCGCCAAGGCCACCGTCTACAACACCCTGAACCTGTTCGTGGCGCAGGGGCTGGTACGCGAGGTGCTGGTCGACCGGGAGCGCGCCTTCTACGACACCAACACCGTCCCCCATCACCACCTCTTCTGCGAGGACGACGGGGCGCTGACCGACGTGCCCGGCGACACCTTCGAGGTGCGCGGCGAGCCGGATCTTCCAGAGGGGCTGCAGGTGGTCGGTACCGAGGTGATCGTCAGGGTCAGACGACGAGACGACGCGTAGACGCCCCGCGCCGGTACCGATCCTGGCAGATCGAGCTGGCGCCGCGAGGCCGTCTCACGCGCGAGTGGCGGCGTGATTCGAGATCGAACTCGGGAAAGCCACCGCGGGGTGTTCCACACGGTGTGTCGAGAGCTCGGCCAGGAGCACGGCCGAGGTGTTCCACGACCTGTGACACCCGATCCGGGCCGCCCGTGGCGGGGTCGCTGCCCGGCCTGGGGCCGGCCCGGGAACGTCTACTCGCCCAGCGCCAATGGTGGGCACCGGCCCACCGAGGCGCGCCTGCCGGCCCGGCGTGGGTCGCGGGCCCGGACGGCGCCTTCCTCGGCGTGGACGACGGGGTCAGCCGTGGGCCAGGCGGCGAAGGCTGGGGAGAGGGCGGCGCAGGATGGCCACGATCCTGGCGGCGACGCGGCCAGAGAACTCGGCAATCCACTCGGCGCGCAACTGGCGCGCATGCAGGATGTGGTCTTCCACGCTCATGGTCCGTTCCGGCATCCCGTTGCCCTTGGTATTGATGTCCATAACTCACCTGTCGGTTGACGCGGGCGTTTTTGCACCGCAACATGAGTCTGCTGGTTTGCCATTCCGCGCTCAAGCGACCATTTTTGACCCTCTGTTCAGATTTTCTTTACCAATATGTCGCGCAAGCTGCCACCGCTGAACGCCCTGCGCGCCTTCGAGGCGGCCGGCCGTCACCTGAGCTTCGCCCGGGCGGCGGAGGAGCTGCACGTGACCCGCGCCGCGGTGAGCCAGCAGGTGGCGCTGCTCGAGGAGCAGCTCGGCACGCGGCTGTTCCTTCGCCAGAACCGTGTCCTGCGCCTGACCGAGGCCGGCCAGGCCTGCCTGCCGAGCATCCAGCAAGCGTTCGACCTGCTGGCCAGTGGGGTCGAGAAGGCGGTCTTCGAGGACACGCGCGGCGCGCTGGTGGTCGCCTGCTCGCCGACCCTGGCGAGCAAGTGGCTGGTCCCGCGCCTCGACGACTTCGCCCGCCTGATGCCGGAGATCGACGTGCGGCTCGAGGCGCAGTACGCGCTGCCCGACTTCCACAATGACGAGGCGGACGTGGCGGTCAACTTCTCACACCCCGCCTACCCCGAGGAACTCAGCGCCGACCTGCTGTTCCCGGCGGCGGTGGTCCCGCTGTGCAGTCCTCGGCTGTGCAAGGGACGTGGGGCGCTGCGCAAGCCCGCCGACCTCGCGCGCTTCCGGCTGCTGCACGACGAGGCCCTGGAGCAGGATCCCGACCACCCGGGCTGGGCGACCTGGCTGGAGACGTTCGGCGTCGAGGGGGTGGACGCCGGCCGCGGGGCGCGCTTCAGCCACACCATGCACGCCCTCGAGGCCGCGATCGACGGCCAGGGCGTGCTGTTGGCGATCGATCGTCTCGGCGCACCCGACGTCCTCGCCGGCCGCCTGGTGGTTCCGTTCGATCTGCGCCAGCCGCTGCGTGCCAGCTACACGCTGGTCACGCCGCGCGGTTGGCTGGGGCGGCCCAAGGTCCGGATCTTCCGCGATTGGCTGTTGCGCACCGCCGCCGACGATCCGGACCCGCTGGCGAAGGCCCAGGCGGGTAAGCGCAGGCGGCCGAGGGGCGAAAAGTGAAGCGGGGGGGCCTCAGGCGAGGTCGCTGACCAGCGAGGCCCGGGTCGCCTCGGGCAGCGGCCCGCTCTCGGCGGTGTAGGCGGGGTGGTCGACGCCGGCACGGATCGGCGCACCGCCCTTGGCCTCGGCGACCATCTCCGGCGTCAGTTCGAAACGCAGGAAGTGCACCGACGAGGTCTTCTCCTCGGTGTCGCGCTCGAGGTCCTCGTCGGCGACCGGCGTGACCGGATCGAGGTTGCCGACCCGCATCCAGACCCGGTGCTCGATGCCGTGCATCTGCGCCAGCGCCGCACGGCGCGCGTCGATGTCCTCGATCTGGATCATCATCGTCGCCTTCCAGTTGCTGCCGTCGGGGATCAGCGGGTTGTAGGCGTCGAGTTCCTCCTGGATCCCCTCCGGTTCGAAGATGCGCTCGATGCGCAGCATCTCCTGCACCTGGTACTGCATGGTCAGCTGGTCCTCGAAATAGAGCGAGACGTTCTCGCCGAGGTCGATACGGCGCGCCTGCTTGTGCGCCATCACGCGCCGGCGCATGGCCGGGCGCTCGCTGGCGTACTGTTCGAGGGAGAAGAGGTCTTCGCGCTTGAGTTGCGGCATGGTGGCGGCGGTCTCCATGGTGCGGCTGCCGTGCGGGGTTCAGAGGCCGTAGGCGCGACGCAGCAGCGACAGCGGGTGGGTGGGTGCACTGCCATCGCGCAGCCCGTTCTCGATCTGGTGGCCGGCCATCGGGCAGTCGCTCGCGTAATGGGCCGGGGCCGCGTCCTTGACCCGCTTCGCCACCGGCTTGCCGATCTTCATCGACATCGGGTGGAACTCGACCTTGACCGCGTAGGTGCCGTCGTGACCCGAACAGCGCTCGATCAGCTCGACCTCGGTGTCGGGGATCAGGGCGAGGGCGTCGCGGGTCTTGGGCCCGATGTTCTGCACCCGCTGGTGGCAGGGCGCGTGGTAGGAGATCTTGCCGAGACCGGTCTTGAAGTCGGTCTTGAGCAGCTCGTGCCGGTGGCGCAGCATCAGGTACTCGAACGGGTCGTAGAACGCCGCGGCGACCTTCTGCACCTCGGCGTCGTCGGGGAAGAGCAGGGGCAGCTCCTTCTTGAACATCAGCACGCAGGAGGGCACCGGCGCGGTCAGGTCCCACCCCGCGTCGACCAGGCGGGCCAGCTCCGGGACGTTGACCTCGCGCGCCTCGGCCACGGCGTCGAGGTCGCCGAGCTCGAGCTTGGGCATGCCGCAGCAGCGCTCCTTGCGCGTGAGCGTCACCGGGATGCCGTTGTGCTGGAACACCGCGACGAGGTCCTCGTTGATGCCCGGCTCGTTGTAGTTGCAGTAGCAGGTGGCGAACAGTGCCACGCGCCCCTTGGTCGGCCCGGCCGGGGTCGCCTCGGGCGGGTTGCCGGCGTCGTCGAACGCGCGGCGGAAGGTCTTGCTGGAGTAGGGCGGTAGCGTCGCCTCCTCGTGCACGCCGAGCACCTTGTGCAGCACCTTGCGCAGGGTGGCGTTGCGGTTGACCGCGTTGACCGTCGGCGCGATCACCGGCAGGGCGTTGACCTTGCCCAGCGCGTCGGTCGAGGAGAGCAGCCGGTCGCGGAACGACGGCGCCTTCTCGCGGCGCTTGACCGCCTTGGCGCGCAGCATCAGGTGCGGGAAGTCGACGTTCCACTCGTGCGGCGGCACGTAGGGGCACTTGGTCATGTAGCACAGGTCGCACAGGTAGCAGTGCTCGACGACCTTCCAGTAGTCGGCCTTGTCGACGCCGTCGACCTCCATGGTCTCGGACTCGTCGACCAGGTCGAACAGGCTCGGGAAGGCGTGGCACAGGCTGACGCAGCGGCGGCAGCCGTGGCAGATGTCGAAGACCCGCTCGAGTTCTTCGTAGAGCTTGTCCTGGCTCCAGAACTCGGGGTTCTTCCAGTCGATCGGATGGCGGGTCGGGGCTTCCAGGCTGCCTTCGCGTGTCGCTTGCGTGGCCATCGGCGTCGTCCTTGCTCGGGATCGGGGAGGAGAGCGCGGGGCCGGCAG
>JBFIFF010000002.1:0-21465 GCA_041602955.1 Gammaproteobacteria bacterium
GATTATAGCAAAAATGGGCTTGCTTGGGATGATGAGACCAGTCCCTGAACGGTTATAAAAACATAAAAAACAGATACATAATAATTTGTGCTAGTTAGGGAATAGAAAAGATCACTGACTCTTAATCAGTAGGTCCGGGGTTCGAATCCCTGACAGCCCACCAATCGCAAGGCCTTCCGGTTCCCGGTGGGCCTTTTTTCATGGTCGAACTTCATGATCGGCCACGCAGCCGCAGCCGACGTGGGGGGTGCTGCGGGGCGCTCAGCCGAGCCGTGGCCGCGCGCGCCCGGGGCCCGCGGGCGGACGGCGATCCGCCACATCCCCCCCGTGCGCGGCGCGGGTGACACGTTCCGTATACTCGGCGGCACACCGTCCACCGGCCGGCCCGCGATGCCTCCGACCACTGCCGACATCCGTTGCGTCACCTTCGACCTCGACGACACCCTGTGGGACTGCATGCCGGTGATCGAGGCGGCGGAGCGCGCGGCCTACGCGTGGATGGCCGTGCACGCCCCGCGCATCACCGAGGCGCTGGCGCTGCCGGCGCTGATCGCTGAGCGCCAGGCCTACATGGCCGAACACCCCGACCTGCACCATGACATCACCGCGTTGCGCAAGCGGTGGATCGGCCACCTCGCAGCGCGTTTCGGCTACGGGTCGGAGATGATCGAGCCCTGCTTCCACGCCTTCTGGCACGCGCGCAACCAGGTGACCCTGTTCGAGGAGGCGCGCGCGGCGCTCGACGCGCTGCACGGCGTGTTCAGGCTCGGCTCGATCACCAACGGCAACGCCGACGTCCACTACATCGGCATCGGTCACTACTTCGACTTCGCCATCACCGCGGCCGGGGTCGGCGCGGCCAAGCCCGACCCGCGCATCTTCCGTGCCGCGATCGACGCGGCGGGGGTGCCTCCCGGCCAGATCGTCCACGTCGGTGACGACCCGGTGCGCGACGTCGCGGCCGCCGCCGCGCTCGGCCTGCGCACCGTCTGGGTCAACCCGGGCGACGCCGAGTGGCCGGGCGGGTGCGGGCCCGACCGGGTGGTCACCCACCTCGGCGAGCTGTGGCCGCTGCTGCGGGCGTGGCGTGATGATCCGGCCGGTGGCCCCGGGCAGGGGGCAGGGTAGGACGGGAGTCCTCCGCGGGTGCGACGTCAACCGCGCGGGGGCATGCCCATGATCTGCCGCGCCTGGTCGGGGGTCGCGAGTTCGCGGCCGAGGACGCGCGCCAGTTCGACGACGCGCTCGACCAGCAACCGGTTGCTCGCCGGGCGACCGTCGTCCATCTCCAGGACGTCTTCCAACCCGGTGCGCACGTGGCCCCCGAGGAGCATCGCCATCGCCAGCATCGGCACCTGGCTGCGGCCGATGCCGCTGACCGTCCATGTCGAGCCCGGGGGCAGGGATTCGACCATGTGCAGGAGGTTGCGAGGGGTGGCCTTGATGGAGCCGGGTACGCCCATCACCAGGTTGAAGTGGACCGGTGCCTGCAGCACCCCCTTGGCAAGCAGGAACGCGGCGTTGTCGATCATCCCGATGTCGAAGGCCTCGATCTCGGGCTTGATGCCGTTGCGCTTCATCTTCTCCGCCAGCTCGGCGATCAGGGCCGGGCTGTTGGCGTTGACCGAGGTGGGGAAGTTGGACGAGCCGGTGGCGAGGCTGCCCATCTCGCAGTCGAGGTCGAGCATCTGGCCGCGGCTCTCCGCGGTGTTCTCGCCACCGCGCGCGCCGGTCGAGAGCTGCGTGATGACGTCGATGCCGCGGCGGGCGATTTCGTCGAGGATCGCCCGGTAGGCCTCGCGATCGTGGGTGGGCCGCTGGTCGGCATCGCGCGCGTGGATGTGCGCGACCGAGACGCCGAGCGCGCAGCACTCCTCGAGGACGTCGGCGATCTCGCCGGGCGTGACCGGCGTGGACGGGTTCTTCTCCTTGGTCGGGACGTTGCCGAGCATCGACAGGGTGAGGATCAGCTTCTCCATCGCGTGTCTCCGTCGTGGGTCATGGCTACCGGCAGGGGGTTCCACGACACCCTAGCCCGGGACGTCACGGCGGGAAAGGCCTGACCACGTCTCCAGCGCGCCACCCGGTGCGCAGATGCGTGCGGGACGGGCCAGTTCCGACAGGGAGCGCGGTCCCGGGGGGAAGGCCAAAGCCGGCATGCCGCGACAGGTCCTTGGCGGGATGAGGGTCGCTCTGGAAGGGGGGCGGGGAGGGCCCCCGGTCGCCGATTGGGTAACATCCGCTGCGGTGGAGACCCGTCGGTGGCTTGTGCTTGAATCGAGGGGGCCGGGTGCCCGGCAGCCCGGTCACGCCCGACGGATCCGATGCGGGATCGTGGACACGAGCGCACTGACGGAGATGAGCCCATGAACCTCGAACGACTGTTGCGTGAACGCGAGGCGCTGGAGAGGCCGCTGCGCGTCGGCCTGATCGGCGCCGGGAAGTTCGGCACCATGTTCCTGTCACAGGTGGCGCGCACCCCGGGCATGCACCTGCTCGCGGTGGCCGACCTCGACCCGCAGCGCGCACGCCTGAGCCTGGCCGGAACCGGCTGGCCCGAGGTGCGCTACGGTGCCCGTTCGGCCACCGAGGCGCTGGCGCACGGCACCACCTGGGTCACCGACGACGCCGAGGCGCTGATCGACGCCGACGGTCTCGAGGTGGTGATCGAGGCGACCGGCGTGCCCGAGGCCGGCGTGCGCCACGCGCTGCGCTGCTTCGACCGCGGCCGCCATGTGGTCATGGTCAATGTCGAGGCGGACGTGCTGGTCGGGCCGCTGCTGGCAAGGCGCGCAGCGCGGGCCGGGGTGGTCTACTCGCTCGCCTACGGTGACCAGCCGGCGCTGATCTGCGAGCAGGTCGACTGGGCGCGCGCCGCCGGCTTCGAGGTGGTCGCGGCCGGCAAGGGCACGCTCTACATGCCGGGGTTCCATGCCTCGACGCCCGACACCGTCTGGGACCACTACGGGCTGACGCCGGAGCGTGCCGCGGAGGGTGGCATGAACGCCAAGATGTTCAATTCCTTCCTGGATGGCACCAAGTCGGGCATCGAGATGGCCGCGGTCGCCAACGCGACCGGGTTGCGCCCGCCGGCTGCCGGGCTCGCCTTCCCGGCGGTCGGTACCGGCGCGCTGGCGGCCAAGCTGATCCCCCGCGCCGACGGTGGCCTGCTCGAAGGTGCCGGCACGGTCGAGGTGATCTCGAGCCGCAGCCGGGACGGCGTCGACCTCGTCGACGACCTGCGCTGGGGGGTCTATGTCACTTTCTCCGCGCCGAGCGATTACGTCGCGCGCTGCTTCGCCGACTATGGCCTGGTCACCGACCCGTCGGGACGCTACAGCGCACTGTGGCGCCCGTACCACCTGATCGGCCTCGAACTCGGCATCAGCGTGGCCTGGGCCGGGCTGCTGCGGCTGCCCACCGGCGCCGCGCGCGGCTGGGTCGCCGACGTCGCGGCGGTGGCCAAACGGGACCTCGAGCCGGGCACCGTGCTCGACGGCGAGGGCGGCTACACCGTGTGGGGACGGCTGCTGCCGGCCGGGGCGTCGCTGGCCGTCGGCGCGGTGCCGATCGGCCTCGCCCACGGCGTCCGGCTGCTGAACCCCGTCGCGGCGGGCGCGGTGGTGCGCTGGGACGACGTCGACGCGCCGCCCGTCACGACCGCCCTCGACCTGCGCCGAGAGATGGAGCGGACGCTGGCGCCGGAGTGACGGGTTCCCCACGCGCGGGCGGGCTCTTCCCTGCCCGCGACGGGGCCTTGGCGCCTACTTGCCGGCTTTGCGCAGGCTGGAGCGGATCTCCTCCAGCGACTCGTTGAAGCGCGCCTGGATCGCTTCGAAGGTCTCGGCCTGCGACTTGCTGGCCATCGTGGCGAGTTCGCGCATGCGGTCGAGGGCCGACTGGAACGCCTCCTGGGCGAGCGCGGTCTGCTTCGCCAGGCGATCGGTCGGATCGTCGGCCGGATCGAACTCCTGCATCATGCGCGTCGCCTCGTCGACCGACTCCTGCATGATCTCGGCCTGGCGTTGCATCAGCGACTGCACACCCGCGAGTGCGATGCGATTCGCCTCGGTGATCGCCTCGACGTTCCGGCGCTGGGCGTCGAGAATCTGGGAGACGTCGACCCCCGGGACGTTGATCGATTCGAGGGTCTTCTGCCACTGCTGCATCAACTGCGTCGGGTCGACGCTGAAGAACTGGGTGGGATCGAAGGTGGCGGGCTTCTTGTTCTTGGCCATCGTGAGGTACCTCGCGGGTGGTGGGTGGAGCGGCGGGCCATTGCCAGGCCTGAGTATAGCCACCGGGGGCCGGCCGGCCGCAACAAACCTCACCGCCACCGTTGCCCGGCGCTGTCGCGTCCGCCGCCGACCCGGCGGCTACTCAGAGGGCCCGCTCGAGCGCCCAGTAGAGCCCGACCGCGGCGATCCCCAGCGAAGCCGGGACGACGATCCGCGTCCGGTACCACGGGCGGGTGCGCCATGCGCCCACCGCGAGCAGCGCGAGCACGATCACCGCGAGCTGGCCGAACTCGACGCCGACGTTGAACGCGAGCAGCGCGGTGACGAAGTCGCGCTCGGGCAGGCCGATCTCGGTCAGCACGCCGGCGAAGCCCATGCCGTGCAGCAGGCCGAAGCCGAACACCAGCGCCACGCGCCACGGGTGGAGGCGGCGGGTGACGACGTTCTCGATGCCGACGTAGGCGATCGACAGTGCGATCAACGGCTCGACGATCCGCGGCGACAGTGCCACGACGCCGTAGACGGTCAACGCCAGGGTCAGGGTGTGGGCCACGGTGAACGCCGTCACCTGCCACAGGATCGGAGCCAGGCGCAGGCTGAGCAGGAACAGGCCGAGCACGAACAGGATGTGGTCGAGGCCGAGCGGCAGGATGTGAGTGAAGCCGAGGACCAGGTAGTCCAGCGCCACCTCGGGCCACGGGCGCGGCACGACGCGGGCATCGAGCGCGAACGGGGGGCTCGCCGCGCCGTCCCCGAGCCAGTACGACTGGACCACCGGGTCGTCGCCGAGGCGAAGACGCAGCGCGCTGTTGCCGTAGTCGGCCGGCCACGCCCAGCGGAACGCGCGCGCACCGCGCGGCAGCGTGCCGCGCAGTCGCAGCACCGACTTGCGCGCCAGGTCGAGATCGCCGACCGGCGGGATCGCCGCCTCGACCAGCGCGAGTTCGACCGGCGCGCCGTCGACCGCGGGACGCACACGGGCGAGGAACCCGGGCAGGAACGGCTCGAGCGCCTCTCGCAGCGCCTCGGGGGGCAGCGCGCGCAGGCGGTCGTAGTCACGCGCCTCGGGTGCATCGCGGGTGTCGACGTGCCCGGGACCGATGCCGGCCAGGCGCGCCTCGAGGTTGGTCTCGATGGCGAGTTCGAAGGTGCCGTCACCGGCGAAGCTGACCGTGGCAATCGTCGGGCGCAGGGTGTGGGCGCTCGCACCGGACGCGAGGAGGGCGCACAGGAGGAGCACCCCCCACCGGCGTGGATGGGTCGTGCGAAGGCGGTGGGTGGTGCGCATCCCGGCGGTATAGTGGGTGCGTCCGACGAGGTCAAACGGAGGGGCGTCATGGACGCATCGGCATGCGGCGGAAACCGGCGCGGGGCGTTCCGGTGCCTCGTGCTGGCGGTCGGGCTCCTCGCGAGCCGGGCCGCGCCGGCGCACGACTTCTGGATCGAACCGGAGCGTTTCCGGCTCGAGGCGCCCGGTCCGGTGGCGGTGACACTGCGCGTCGGCGAGCGGTTCAAGGGCGAGTCGGTGCCCTACATCGATGCCTGGATCGAGCGCTTCGAGAGCCACGACGGGGCGGGGGTGCGGGCGGTCGCCGGGCAGGTGGGTGACGATCCCGCCGGTCACGTCACGCCGCGCACGCCGGGGTCGAGCTGGATCGCCTACCAGAGTCGCGACGACTTCGTCGAACTGCCGCCGGAGAAGTTCCGCGCCTACCTGGAGATGGAGGGCATGGAGTACGTGCTGCCGCTGCGCGCGGCGCGCGGGCAGGCCGACGCCCCGGCGCGCGAGTACTACGCGCGCTGCGCCAAGGCCCTGCTGCACGCCCCGGGGGCGGGCGGGGTCGAGGTCGAAGAGCCGCTCGGACTGACGCTGGAGATCGTGCCCGAGCGCGACCCTTACGGCCTGGAGGTCGGCGCGTCGTTCGGCGTCCGGCTGTTGTACCTAGGTCGTCCCGTGCCCGGGCTGCTGGTCAAGGCGTTCACCCGCGAGGCGCCGGAGCGCGAGGAGCACCAGCGCACCGACGCCGACGGCCGGGCGCGCGTCACCCTCGACCGTGCGGGGACCTGGATCGTCAAGACGGTGCACATGGTGGCGCTCGACGGCGACACGTACGGCGACTGGCGCAGCTACTGGGCGTCGCTGACCTTCGCGCTGCCCGAGCGGGTCAGCGTCCAGCCGAGGGGCGTGCCATCGCCACGGGTCAGCGCCAGACGTTCGCCGTCGCTGACGATGCGCGGGCACGACTCCTTGCCCATCAGCGCGGTCGCGAACCGCATGCAGAAGCGGTAGTCCTCGCTCCACCAGCGGCCGGTTTCGTGGAACGGCGTGCGGTCCGGGCGTTCGACGGTGATGGCCGCCTTCCCTCCCGCCTCCAGCGCGATCGCGAACGGCCTGCCGTCGCGCAGGCGGGTGCCGCGCAGGGTCGTGCCGGTGACCAGCGTGGCGATCTCCGCGGCGCGCATCTCGTCGCTCGACCTCACCGTGGCGGGTACGGCGACGGCGCTTGCCGTCCCGCTGGCGCGCGTCACGCTCCAGTCGAGCGGCTCGCCGTTGGGTCGCATCGCGCTGATCCGGCGGCCCTCGCGGACGAACACCGGGCACGCCTCCTCGCCCTCGTTGAAACCACGGAACTGCATGCAGAACAGCCCGTCCTCGGTACGCCAGCGGCCGCTGGCGCGGAACGTGGTCCCGGAGCCGGCCCCGCCGCGCGGAAAGGCGTAGCTGGCCACCCCCTCCGCGTGCAACTCGATGGTGAACGGCTGACCGTCTTTCTGGCGCGTGCCGGCGAGGGTGACGCCGGTCAGCAGCGTGGCGATCTGGGCCGCCGTCAGCTCCTGGGTCGAAACGTGGTCCGGCGACGCCTTTGGCGCGGGGCGCGGGGTGGCCGCTGGCGGCGAGTTGGACGGCGGTGATGCGGCGGCGACCTCCGCTGGGGGTGTGGCCGGGACGGGGGGTGGCGTTGCCCGTGCCGTGGACGGGAGCGGTGCCGTCACCGCGGTCTCCGGCACCGGGGTGGCGGGCGGCATGGCCGGCTGCCGACCGCGCAGCAGCCCGGCGGCGACCAGCGCGATCGCGACCGCGCCGGCGACGACCGCGCCGGTCGGCAGGCGGCGGCGCCGCGTCGTGTCCGCGGGCGACGGTGGCGTGCTGACCGAAACCGGCGCACCGGTCAGGCGGTATGCGGCGACCGGGTCGGGGATGTTCTTGACCGCCTGCGGGCCGAGGTCCTCGAAGCCGATCGACAGCTTGTTCTTGACCTGCTCGAAGGTCCCGCCCGAGATGCACACCCCGCCGGGTGCGGCGAGCCCCTCGAGGCGCGCGGCGACGTTGACCCCGTCGCCGAGCAGGTCGTCGCCGTCGACGATCACGTCGCCGATGTTGATGCCGATGCGCAGCAGCATGCGCCGGTCATCGTCGAGCTCGGCGTTGCGCACGCGCAGTTCGTCCTGGATGGTGATCGCGCAGCGTACCGCCTCGACCGCGGAGCCGAATTCGGCCAGCACGCTGTCGCCGGCGGTGTGGAAGATGCGGCCCTCATGGCGCGCGATCAGCCGGTCGATGATCTCGCGGTGCGCATGCAGCGTGCGCACCGTCGCCTCCTCGTCGAGGGCCATCAGCCGGCTGTAGCCGACGACGTCTGCAGCGAGGATGGTTGCCAGCCGGCGGGCGGTGGAGTCCGGCGCCATGGTTCGTGCTCCCGGGTGGCGTGCACAGCGTACGACACCCCCGAGTCTAAGTGGTGCAGAACGATCGGCAAGCGCCACCCGCGGCGGCGCGGCGTGCGCTTGGCTACCCTCAGGGTGGGCAACGTGCTGTGGCGGAGGAGGACGGAGCATGCGTCCCATCGAGGAGGTGGCCGCCGACCTCGGCCTGGCCGCGGAGGAGATCACCCATCACGGCCCCGGGGTGGCCAAGCTGGCGCTCGCTGCTCTGGCACCACCCGGTTCGCCGACGCAGGGACGCATCGTGCTGGTCTCGGCGATCAATCCGACCCGCGCCGGTGAGGGCAAGACCACGGTCTCGATCGGTCTCGCGCAGGGGCTGCGACGCCGCGGTCATCGCGTCGCCCTGGCGCTGCGCGAGCCGTCGCTCGGGCCGATCTTCGGCCTCAAGGGCGGCGGCACAGGCGGCGGGCGCTGCCGGCTCGAGCCCTCGGCACGCATCAACCTGCACTTCACCGGCGACCTGCACGCGGTCGGTGCCGCGCACAACCTGCTCGCAGCGCTGGTCGACAACGCCGTGCACCATCACGCCGGGCTCGATCTCGAGCACCGCCAGGTGTTCTGGCGCCGCGTGCTCGACGTCAACGACCGCGCGCTGCGTCATGTCGTGATCGGGCTGGGCGGGCGGCTCGACGGCGTGCCGCGCGAGGCCGGCTTCGACATCACCGCGGCGTCGGAGGTGATGGCGATCCTCTGCCTCCACGACGGCATCCCCGACCTCAGGGCACGCCTCGGCCGCCTGCTGGTCGGTTACGACCGCGACGGCGCACCGGTGACCGCCGACGACCTGCGCGCCACCGGTGCGATGGCGGCGCTGCTCCACGACGCCCTGCGGCCCAACCTGGTGCAGTCCACCGAGGGGGTGCCGGCACTGGTGCACGGCGGGCCGTTCGGCAACATCGCCCACGGCTGCAACAGCGTGGTCGCGACGCGCACCGCGGCGGCGCGCGCCGCGTACGTGGTCACCGAGGCCGGTTTCGGCTTCGACCTCGGCGCGGAGAAGTTCTTCGACCTCAAGTGCCGCATGTCGGGGCTGTGGCCGCGCGCGGTGGTGCTGGTGGTCACGGCGCGGGCGCTGTGCGTCCACGGCGGTGGCGATCACTGCCCGGGTGGGTCGGTCGAGACCGTCACGCGCGGCCTCGACCACCTCGACCAGCACGTCGCCAGCGTGCGCGCCTTCGGCTTCGAGCCGGTGATCGCGCTCAATGTCTTTGCCGGCGACGACGAGGCCGGGCTGCGCGCGATCGAGGCCGGCTGTACCGAACGCGGCCTGGCGGTGGCGCGCACCACCGCGTTCGACGACGGTGGCGCCGGGGCCGAGGCGCTCGCGGAGGCGGTCGAGGCGGCCTGCGCGCGCCCGGGACCGATCGCGCGCTTCCTCTACGACCTCGACGCGTCGCCCGAGGAGAAGATCGAGGTGGTGGCGCGCACCATCTACGGTGCGGAGGGGCTCGAGATCGGCCGCGGTGCGCGGCGCGAGCTCGAGCGCATCGCCGCGCTCGGGTACAACCGCCTGCCGGTGTGCATCGCCAAGACCCACCTGTCGCTCTCCGACGACCCGCGCCGGGTCGGGCGGCCGCGCCCGTTCAGGCTGCCGGTCGAGGCGCTGCGCATCGCCGCAGGTGCCGGGTACCTGCTGGCGTTGACCGGTGACATCGTCACCATGCCCGGCCTCCCGCGCGAACCGGCGGCGTGGCAGGTCGACCTCGACGACGCCGGCGAGGTGACCGGGATCTGAGCCACGGCGGGGGTCAGGCCAGCAGCGGCACGAAGAAGGCGGCGCCGAGGTCGACGGCCTGCTCCAGCGTGTACAGCCGGCGCGCGTCGCGGGCCTCGGCCTGCCAGGACGCTGCGGCGTCGGCATCGGCCAGGAACACCATCTGCCGGCACAGGCTGTGCGCGGTGTGCCCGCACGCCGGCGCCCAGTGGATGCCGACCCGGAGGGTTCCGGGGTCGTCGGTGGCGGTCGCGAGGCCCTGCATGGTGATTCGCAGCGGGCGCCCGGTGACCGCGCAGGCGGAGTCGATTTGGGTGGCGGCGTCGAACATCGGGGCCATCGCCAGCGCGTCGACCGCGCACATCGCATGCACCGCCACCGCGCCGAGGGTCACGCGGTGCGGCGTCGTCTCGCGGGTGAATGGGTAGGCGCCGGAGATCTCGCCGGCGGCATCGCGCACCACCATGTCGTCCTCGGCGAGGCGCGCGAGGAGGGCGTCGGCGTCGTCGACCCCGGGCCGGCCGGCGAGGTCGCGCCGTGTCGGCGGGCGCCTGTCCACCGCCCAGCCGGCGAGGATCGCGCGGTGCGCCGCACGCCACGCCTCGGGCAGGACCCGTTGCCGTGCGGCGAGGGGGACGATGGCGGTCAGGCGGGTGTAGCCGTCGCGTGCGTGGTCGTCCATGGGTGTTTTCGTGGCCGGTGGGCGGGGGCGCAGCATAACCGACCCGGTCGTTGCCCTGGATCAATCAGGCCGCAGATGGCGCCCGGGCGTGCTTGTCGGGCGACCCGGGCCGCGCCAGAGTGAGCCCCCGTCCCTCGCTGGAGAGCCACCGCATGCCGCTGCCCCCCGTCCTGTTCACCCTCGCCCTGATCGCCGCCGGGCAGGCCGCTGCCGGCCAGGAGGTCAGCTACAGCCACGCCGACACGACCATGAAGGGCTACCTCGCCAAACCGGCGAATCTCTCCGGCAAGGCCCCCGCCGTGCTGGTGGTGCACGAGTGGTGGGGTGCCAACGACTACGTACGCAAGCGTGCCGACATGCTTGCCGGCCTCGGTTACGTGGCGCTGGCCGTCGACATGTACGGCGACGGCAAGATCGCCGATCACCCCAAGGATGCCGGGACCTTCGCCGGCGAGATCGGCAAGAACATGGACCTCGGCGAGGCGCGCTTCCGCGCGGCCATGGCGCTGCTCGCCGCACAGCCCGACGTCGACATGACGCGCGTCGCCGCCATCGGCTACTGCTTCGGCGGCGGCGTGGTGATCGAGATGGCGCGCCGCGGCCTCGATCTCGTCGCGGTGGCCAGCTACCACGGCGGCCGGCTGGTCGGCGGCGCGCCGGCGGCGCCCGGGGCAGTCAAGGCCAAGGTGTGGGCGTTCAACGGCGCCGATGACCCGTTCGTCAAGCCGGAGACCGTTGCCGCGTTCAAGCAGGAGATGGAGGCGGCCGGCGTCGACTACCGTTTCATCGACTACCCGGGCGCGAAGCACGGCTTCACCAATCCCGACGCGACGGCCAACGGCGAGAAGTTCGGCCTGCCGCTGGCTTACGACGCCGCCGCCGACGCCGCGTCTTGGGCCGAGACGCGGCGCCTGTTCGAAACCGTCTTCAAATAACGCTGACGCCTCCGTGACGCGGGTGGCTCAGTCGTCTTTCGTCCCGGCCTCGTCGTCTGCCGGCGGCTCTCCTACGATCGCCGGCATGGCCAGCTCCGCGGCCGCGGTCGAGGTGGCCGGGAGGTTGACGAAGGCCACGTGCTGCCGGTCGTCCGGGATCGGCCGGCGACGCATCCTCCAGGCGAGGAAGCCGAGGAAGCCCGCGGTGACCCCCGCGGCGTAGCCGAACAGCGCGCCGGGCCCCCACGCGGCCATCGCCGGCGCGGCGATCAGCGGCCCCAGCACCGCGCCGGTGCCCCACGCCAGCAGCAGGCTGCTGACCAGGGGGACCAGCTGCGCGGGGCGTGCGGCGTCGCTGGCATGGGCGACGCAGATCGAGTAGAGCGAGAGTGCCGCGGCGCCCCAGGCGAGGAACAGCCAGGGCACCGCCGAGGTGGGCAGTCGCGTGCCGAACAGCAGCAGCAGCGAGAGCAGCAGGACGGCCGTCTCGATGCCGACGATGACCCGCCGGCGGTCGCCACGGTCGGAGAGGTGACCGATCGGCCACTGCACCAGCAGGCTGCCGAGCTGCAGCGACGGCAGCAGCAGCATGGCCTGCGCCAGGGTCAGGCCGATGCCGGTGCCGTAGACCGGCGCCAAGGCGACCGCCGGTCCGTTGACCAGCCCGGTGACGAAGCACCCGACCAGGCCCGCAGGGGCGATGGCGTAGACCTGGCGCAGGCTCAGCGTCTCCAGCGCGACGGGCGTCGGGTGGCCGCTGCGCGTGGCGGTGACGGGCAGCAGGGCGAGAGAGCAGAGCGCGCTGGCCAGCATGAAGTAGCCGGGGCCCTCCAGCTCGGCGCCGAGCAGCAGCAGCGGCATCCCGGCCAGCGCGGCCTTCTGGCAAACCATGTAGAAACCGAGCACGCGCCCGCGGTCGGTGCTGCTGGTGCGCTCGGCGATCCAGCTCTCGGCGACGGTGAACAGGCTGGCCAGGCAGGCGGCGCCGAAGAAGCGCAGCAGGATCCACGCCCACGGGGCGACCCACGCGGGGTAGGCGAGAAGGGTCACCGCCAGCACGGCGGCCGACATGGCGAAGACCCGGATGTGTCCGACGCCGGCGATCAGCCGCGGTACCGAGACGCAACCGAGCAGGAAGCCGAGACCGTGCGCCGCGCCGACGTAACCGATCTCGATCAGCGAGAAGCCGGCCGCCTCCATGCGCAGCGGCAGGTAGACCGCGAGCAGGCCGCCGGCGCCCTGGAACAGGGTCACTCCGGCGATGATCGAGGCGACGTTGAGGTAGGCGTTTCTCACGGCTCCGGGAGTCCTCGCGATGCCCGGGACGCTCCGCAGCGGCCGTCCCGGCGCGACAGTGTATCGGTTCGGTGCCGCGCCCGCGCAGGGCGGTTGTGTCGCTTCCCGGCCTGCGCTAGGTTCGCCGCACACGCCCACCCGGAGAGGCCATGAGTCCGCCCCCACCCGCGCTGCGCACCCCGAGCGGGGCCTGCGACACCCACATGCACTTCTATGACGGGCGCTATCCGGCCGCAGCCACGGCGCTGATCACGCCGCCCGACGCCACGGTCGAAGCCTACCGTGCGCTGCAGCGGCGGCTCGGGCTGGAGCGGGTGGTGGTGGTGCAGCCGACCACCTACGGGCGCGACAACGCCTGCCTGCTCGCCGCGCTGGACGAGCTTGGCCCGGCCGCGCGCGCCGTGGTGGTGGTCGACGACCAGGCCGACGAGGTCGAACTGGAGCGGCTGACCCGGCGCGGTGCCCGTGGGGTTCGCTTCCACATGCTGCCGGGCGGTGCGCTGCCGTGGGAGCTACTCGAGACGGTCGCCGCGCGGGTCGCCCCGTTCGGCTGGCACGTGCAGCTGCAGATGAACGGCCGCGAATTGCCCGCGGTCGTGGCCCGTCTGCGCGCGCTGCCGTGCCCGCTGGTGGTCGACCACGTCGGTCGCTTCATGCCACCGGTGGCGGTCGACGACCCGGCCTTCCGCGCGCTGCTGGGGCTGCTCGAGACGGGGCGCTGCTGGGTCAAGCTGTCGGCTCCCTACGAGTCGTCGCGCGCCGATGCACCGCGCTACGGCGACGTGGCGCCGCTGGCGCGCGCATTGGCCAGCGCGGCGCCGGAGCGGATGCTCTGGGCGAGCAACTGGCCACACCCGGGACAGGCTCCGGCCCCCGACGACGCCGGGCTGCTCGACCTGCTCGCCGGGTGGGTCGACGACTCGGCGGTCCGCGACCGCATCCTCGCCGCCAACCCGGCCGAACTCTACGGCTTCGCCTGAGGTGGGCTACCAGGGCAGTCGCTCGCCGTCGAAGGCGAGGAACGCGCCGTGCTCGCCGGCACCGGCGGCATCGATCACCTTCAGCAGCGCGTGCACGGTGTAGGCCGGCGGAAACAGCCAGTCGGGGTCCACGTTGGCCTGGAACGGCCGCGACAGCCCGGTATCGGTGGTGCCGGGGTGCAGCGCGAGCACCACGGTGCCGGGTGCGGTGCGCGCGAACTCGACGGCCAGTGTGCGCGTGAACATGTTCTGCGCCGACTTGGCGCCACGGTAGGCGTACCAGCCGCCGAGGCGGTTGTCGCCGATGCTGCCGACGCGTGCCGACAGGCTCGCGAACACCGCCCGCTCGCGGTGCCGGAACAGTGGCTGGAAGTGCTTGGCGACCAGCAGCGGGCCGAACGCGTTGACCTCGAAGCTGCGGCGCAGCGCTTGGGGGGTCACGTCGGCGAGCCGTTTCTCGGGCGTCAGGCCGTCGTCGTGCAGCAGCCCGGCGCAGTTGACCAGCAGGTTCAGCTGCGCACCGGACGCCGCGACGGTTGCGGCCGCGCGGGCGATGCTCGCCTCGTCGGTCACGTCCAGCGCAATCGGGCGCAGGCGCGGGTCCGCCTGGGCCAGTGCCTGCAGGTCGCCGGCGCCCGCGGGGTCTCGGCAGGTCGCATAGAGCTCGGCGACGTTGTCGCAGGCGAGCAACTGGCGCACGAACTCCAGGCCAATGCCACGGCTCGCGCCCTGCACGAGCACGCGTGCCGTGCTGGTGAACGAGGCGAGCGCGTGCGGGTCGGCGGCGGGTGCGGGGCGCATCAGCCGACGCGCACCGTCGCCAGCATGCCGCCGCGCTGGTGGTCGAGGACGTGGCAGTGAAACATCCACTCGCCGGGGTTGTCGGCGACGAAGGCGATCTCGGCCGTCTCCTCGCGGCGCAGCAGCACGGTATCGCGCCACGGCGTGCCCGGAACCGGCGCGCCGTTGCGATTGAGCACGCGGAAGGCGTGGCCGTGCAGGTGGATCGGGTGGTCCCAGGCCGAGTCGTTGCGCAGTGCCAGCACCACGTGGGCGCCGAGCGGCAGGTCGAGCAGCCGCGCGACCCCGTCGTGGCCCGACGCCACCCCGTTGATCGCCCAGGCGAGCCCGTGCTCCCGGACCAGCGTGCGCAGGTCGGTGTCGACGCCGTCGAGCCGCGCCGAGGCCATGCCGCCCATGGCGCCGCCGGCGAGCAGCACCTCGTGGCGCGTGGCGCGGGCGAGGTCCGGTTCGGCGACCGGGTTCGGCGCCAGCGCGATGGGCGCACGCGAGATCTGCGCCCGCAGCGGGGTGTCGTCGACGTAGGCGAGGCGCACCAGGTCGAAGGGACGCCGCGGGTAGTAATCGTCGGCGACCGTGAACGCGGCGCCCGGTTCGTGGAGGCAGTCGAGCACCAGGTCGGCGCGCTGCCCCGGGGCGAGGGTCACCTGACCGGTGGGGGCCTCGAACGGCGTGACCGGATGGCCGTCCAGGGCGATGACGCGCGGGGCGTGGCCGTTGAAGCGCAGCGCGAAACCGCGCGCGGTGGCCGCGTTGACCAGGCGCAGCCGCAGCCGCTCGCCGCTGCGTACCCCGAAGGTCGCCTCGGGGTCGGCCCAGGCGCCGTTCAGCGCCACCGCGTTGCCGAGGCGGCCGGCGTGGGTCATGTCGTGCAGGTCGCCGAAGTCGTCGACCTGGGCGGCGCCCTCGTCCAGCCGCCAGTCGCTCAGCACCCAGGTGACGTCGCGGTCGACCTCGATCGGCTGCGGCTCCTCGACCACCAGCACGCCGTAGAGGCCGCGTGCCACCTGCTCGTGGCTGAGGTGGTGCGGGTGGTACCAGAAGGTGCCGGCGTCGGGCAGCGGGAAGCGGTAGTCGAACGTGGCGCCCGGCGCGATCGGCGGCTGGGTCACGCCGGCGACGCCGTCCATGGCGTGGGGTAGCCGCAGGCCGTGCCAGTGCACCGTGGTGCCGTCGGCAAGGCCGTTGTCGACCCGGATGCGCGCCGTGTCCCCCTGGCGGAAGCGCAGCTCGGGCCCGGGGACGGTGCCGTCGTAGGCCCAGATGGCGGTCGCCGGGTAGTCCGGCGGGCCGATCTGCATCTGCCCCGGCGCGCAGCGAAGTCCTATCGCTGGCGCGGCGGCCGCGCCCAGGGCCAGGCGTGGCAGGGCGGTGGCGAGGGTGCCGCCGCCGAGGGCGGCAAGGAAGTGACGGCGGTTCATGGGCTGGGCGGGGGCCTCCTGCGTGGCTTCCGGCTCAGCCGCCGTCGCGCACCGGGTTGGGGGTGAAGCCGAGGCGACCGAGTCCCGGCAGCTTGAGCGCCGGCGGGTAGGCGTCGAGGCCGACCACCAGACCGAGCAGGTTGAGCTCGAGCCCCTCGCGCAGCCCCATCAGCAGGCCGCCGTAGCCGAGCAATGAAAGCTGCAGGCCGCTGCCGCTGGGTGGGGTGCCTGCGAAACGCCGCTGCGGCAGGTAGTCCTTGCCGATCGCGGTCACCGGCAGCTCGAGCTCGAGTTCGGGCACGGCGCGGCCGACGTAGGCGGTGAAGGTGTTGCTGTTGGGCCCGGGCCACAGCGTGTACTCGGTGGCGTGTGGGTAGCTGGCGACGGCGGCGAGCACGTCGGGGAGCAGGCGTGCGGCGCGCGGGCCGCGCAGGTCGAGCAGCAGCTCCGGTTCGGCGTCGTACCAGCGCCGGTCGGGAAGGTCGGCGGCCGAGACCACCACCGAGCGGCCGCCGCCGCGGCGCCAGCCGACCACCTGGTGCACGGTGTAGTGGTCGGCGCCGGCCGGCTTGGTCGCCAGCCAGGTGTGCACGGCGAGGACGCCGCGCCAGTTGAAAGCGCGCGCGGCGTAGACCTGGATCACCGCCTCGGGGGTGGTCGCCGGGTCGGGGGCGATGCCGGCGCTGGTGCGGTCGGCGGTGCGCCAGTCGCGACCGAAGTGCGCCTGGCTGCACGCGGCGACGAGCAGCGGCAGCGTGAGCAGCAGCGCGGGCAGCAGCAGGAGACGCTTGGGGCGGATCATCGGGCGGGTCGCTGGGGCAGGCTCTCGCGGGGAGGTACGCCATGGGACCGCATGGACCGGCAGACGTTCAGGCCGGGCAGCCTGCGGTCGTCAGCCGCAGCGGTACGTCCGGCGCGCGCGCGGCCAGCACGGCGGCCAACGGTTCGGCGTGGTCGGGCGGGCCGGCGACGAACAGTGCGGCGTCGCGCGCCCCGAGGTGCGCGGCGGCGAAGGCATCGGCCCAGGCCGGGAGGTCGTCGGTGTGCGGCATTGCCCCGGCCCGGTAGCCGAAGTCGTCGAGGGCGTCGACCCAGCTGCGGCACAGGTTGTCGAGGTAGGCCCCATGGGGCGGCAGCCACAGCCACTCGAGGTGGATGCGCGGCGCACGCTCCAGTGCCAGCGCGTGCTCGACCAGGCTGCGCACCGGGGCGAAGCCGGTGCCGATGGCGACGAAGACCAGCGCGCGGCGCGCCTCGCGGTCGAGCACGAAATCGCCGCGCGGGCCGTCGACCATCACCGGGGTGAAGCGGCGCAGACGGCCGTCGAGCAGGGCCGCGGTCAGCGGGGCGTCGGCGCGCCGCGGCACGTGGAACTCCAGGCGCATGGCCTCGCACGGGCAACTGGCGATGCCGAGCTCGACGGGTGGCAGGGCGTCGACGGAGAGGGTCGCGCGCTGTCCGGCCAGGAAGCGCAGGCGCTGGCTGCGCGGCAGGCGCAGCACCACGGCGGCGAGGTCGTCGGCGAGCGGGCGTACCTCCTGCAGCTGGGCCGTGATGCGCTGCTGGGGAATCTGCTCGACCGACCCGGCCTCACCGGCCTCGATCACCACGTCGCTCGCCGGGGCCATGGCGCAGGCCAGGATGGCGCCGCCGAGCAGCTCGGCCTCGCCGAACGTGTAGTCATGGTGGCGGGTGCGGCGCACCTCGCCGGACAGCAGCCGCGCCCGGCACTGGCCGCAGTTGCCGTTGCCGCAGCCGTAGTCGAGGGCGAGCCCGGCGCGCAGGGCGCCTTCGAGCAGGGTGTCGTCGCCCTCGACCTCGAACTCGTGACCGGACGGTACGATGCGGACGCGGTGCCCCATGGCGCGAGGATAGCACCGCCTCCCGGGCCGTCCCTGCACATTTGGCCGGTCCGGCGGCGGCTGCCCATAATGGCGTGGTGCCGTGCCCCGGAGAGGTGTGATGACCGAGCCCTATGCCTGGCAGCCCGACGCACGGATCGTCACCGAGGCCACGCTGACCGCGTTCATCGACCGCCACGAGCTGGTCGGGTACGACGCGCTGCTGGCGCGCTCGACAGCGGAGCCCGCGTGGTTCTGGAACGCGGTGATCGACTGGTTCGGCATCGCCTTCAGCACCCCCTTCGAGCGCGTCATGGACGCCTCGGAAGGCATGCCGTGGACCCGCTGGTGCGTCGGTGGAGAGACCAACCTGGCCGCCGTCTGCCTCGCCCCCGGGCGCCACGACGACGCCATGGAGGCGGTCGTCTGGGAAGCCGAGGACGGCGCGGTGCGCCGCTGGAGCCGCGCCGAGCTGCGCGACGCGACCGCGCGCCTGGTCCACGTGCTGCGCGCTGAGGGGATCGGACCCGGCGACGCGGTCGGCCTCTACCTGCCGATGCTGCCGGAGACGGTCGCCGCCTTCTTCGCCGTCGCCGCGCTGGGTGGCATCGTCGTGCCGCTCTTCTCGGGCTTCGCCGCCGAAGCCGCCGCCGACCGCCTCAACGACGCCGGGGCGGTGGCGCTGATGACCGCCGCGGCGACCTCGCGGCGTGGTCGACGGGTCGCCATGAAACCGGTGGCCGACGCCGTCGCCGAGCGGGTGCCGACCCTGCGCTTCACGCTGGTGTTGCGCGATGCCGACGACGGCACCGACGGCTGGGATGCCAAGCGCGACCGCGACTGGCGCGCGCTGTGCGCCGAGGCGCCCGCCGACTGGGAACCCCGGGCCATGCCGGCCGATGCGCCGTTCATGCTGATCTACACCTCGGGCACCACCGGCCGGGCCAAGGGCACGGTGCACACCCACTGCGGCTTCGTGACCAAGCTCGCCGCCGACTTCGGCCTGTCGCTCGACTTCCACGCCGGCGACCGCATGCTGTGGATGTCGGACATGGGCTGGGTGGTCGGGCCGATGCAGGCGGTGGTCACGGCGCTGCTCGGCGGCACGCTGGTGCTCGCCGAGGGGGCGCCGGACTGGCCCGACCCGGGCCGGTTGTGGCGGCTGGTCGAGCGCCACCGGGTCAGCTACCTCGGCGTCGCACCGACCGTCGCCCGCGCGCTGATGCGCCACGGCCCGGAGCCGGTCGCGGCCGCCGACCTGTCATGCCTGCGCCTGACGGTCTCCTCGGGCGAGCCGTGGAATCCCGATTCGTGGCACTGGTTTTTCGACCACGTCTGCCGGCGGCGGGTGCCGATCCTCAACGTCAGCGGCGGCACCGAGATCGGCTGGGGCATCCTCACCGGTACGCCGCTGCACCCGCTCAAGCCGTGCAGCTTCGCCGGGCCGTGTCTCGGCATGGGCGCCGACATCGTCGACGCCGACGGCCGCCCGGTCGCCGTCGGCGAGGTCGGCAAGCTGGTGTTGCGCCAGCCGTCGATCGGCCTGACGCGCGGGCTTTGGCGCGATCCCGGACGCTACCTCGACAGTTACTGGAACACGCTGCCCGGCCTGTGGGTCCACGGCGACTGGGCGAGCCGCGACGCCGACGGCGCGTGGACCATCCACGGCCGCTCCGACGACACCGTCAAGCTCGCCGGCAAGCGCACCGGGCCCGCCGAGATCGAGTCGCTGCTGCTGGCCAGCGGGCGCGCGGCCGAGGCGGCGGCCGTCGGCATCGCCGACCCGGTCAAGGGGCAGGCGGTCGCGCTCGCGGTGGTGCCCGCCGTGGGCGAGGTGCCGGGCGACGGCCTGGCCGCGGCGCTGGCCGACGCCGTCGTGTCCGGGCTCGGCCCCCCGTTCCGCCCGGCGCGCGTGGTCTTCGTCGCGGAGTTGCCGAAGACGCGCAGCCAGAAGGTGATGCGCCGCGTGGTCCGCGCGGTGTTCGCAGGGCGCGATCCGGGGGACCTGGGCTCGCTGCTCAACCCGGAAGCCGTCGCGGCGCTGGCGGCGGCGGTCGCGGGAACTGCACCGAAGGGCACGGCAGGGGTTTAGGCCTTCTGCGGCCGGCCGGGTGCGATCGGACACAGGCTCAACGTCTTCCGCGCCCTCGAGGCCTGCGAGCCGCCCTCCTGGCATGCCCCTGGCAGGGGTGTGGTTGAGCGTCCTGGGACAAGTTGCTATATATCACGATGTCCGATCGACGGGAGGCGCCGATGGTCGCGCTCTCGTGCAGGATCCCCACCGTCCTGCGCCCGCACTGCATCGCCCCGTTCCGCCGGCTGCTCGCCGGGCTGCTCCTGCTGTGCGTCGCCCCGGCCGGCGCCGACCTCCTCGGCCACGGCGGCCCGGTGCGTACCCTCGCCGTGTCGCCGGACGGCAGCCGCGTGCTCAGCGGCGGCTTCGACTACACCGCGCGACTGTGGGAGTTCGGCACCCAGACCGAGCTCGCCGTGCTGCAGGGGCATGACGCCCCGGTCAATGTCGTCGCCTTCCTCCCCGACGGTCGCCGCGCGCTGACCGGGGGCGCCGACGGCAAGCTGCTGCTGTGGGACCTCGACACGGGCAAGGTGCTGCGCGCGGTGGACGCCCATGCCAGCCAGCTGATCGCGGTCGCCTTCTCGCGCGACGGCCGGCTGCTGGCGACCGCCGGCTGGGACCGCACGCTCGCGATGTGGACACTCGACGGCCTCGAGCCCTGGGCGCGCTGGCCGCTGGCCCACAACGCCAACGCCCTGGTGTTCGGCGTCGACGACGCCCTCTACAGCGGCCACCAGAACGGCGAGCTGCTGCGTCGGAACAAGGCCGACGGCTACGTCGACGCCGAGTTCATCGGCCACGGCCTGCCGGTCACCGGCCTGCTGGCCAGCGCGGACGGGGCGCGGCTGTTCAGCGCCGCCCTGGACGGCACGCTGTGGCAGTGGGACATCGAGCAGCGGCGCGCGGCGCGCCATTTCGTCGGCCACGACGGCCCGGTCTACCGCATCGAGCTGATCGATCACGAAGCCACGCTGGTGAGCGTCGGCAGCGACGGCGTGTTGCGCGAGTGGGACGTGGCCAGCGGCACGCTGCGCGGCGAGCTCGCGGCCCACGACGGACCGGCGTGGTCTGTCGACGTCACCCCGGACGGCCGCTTCGCCGTCACCGCCGGGTCGGACGCCTCGCTGCGTGTCTGGCACCGCGCCACCGGCGACCGCATCGGCATCCCGGTGGCCGACACCGGGCGCCCGGAGCCGTGGCTCGACAGCGACGCGCCGGGGCCGCGCATGTTCCGCAAGTGCGCCGCCTGTCACGCCCTGTCGACCGACGAACCGGCCCGCTCCGGGCCGCACCTCGCCGGGCTGTTCGGCCGCCGTGCCGGCAGCGTGGACGGCTATCGCTACTCCTCTGCGCTGCGCCGTTCACACCTGGTCTGGAACGACGAGACCCTGCGCGCCCTGTTCGCCGAGGGGCCCGACATCTACCTGCCCGGGACCAAGATGCCGGTGCAGAAGATCCGCGACCCGCAGAGCCTCGATGCGCTGATCGCCTACCTGCGCGAGCTGACCGACCCCGCCCGCTGAGGGCCTGCCCCCGGTTCAGGTCCGGTTCATCCCGGCCGCGGTATCCCTGTGCATGCAGACCTCGAACGGGAGATCCCGCGATGAAACGACACCGACCTGCCCTCCTGGTTGCGCTCACCGCGCTGCTTGTGCTGCCGTCACTCGCCACGGCGGACCGGCGCGTCGATGCGCCCGCCCGGTTCGCGCCGGGCGCGCACCCGTGGGCCGTCGAGCCCGCCATCGAGCGCCAGC
>JBFIFF010000003.1:0-20879 GCA_041602955.1 Gammaproteobacteria bacterium
GGGCACGGCGGCGACATGGGCGAGCAGTGCGCCGAGGTCGGCGACCGCGCCGTCACCGTCGCGGCCCCGGTAGGTGTTAACGTTCTGGCCGAGCAGCGTCACCTCGCGGACGCCCTGCGCCGTCAGCGCGGCGAGCTCGGCGACGACATCGGCAACCGGCCGGCTCACCGCCGAGCCGCGGGTGAACGGCACGATGCAGTAGGTGCAGAGGTTGCTGCACCCCTCCATGACCGAGACGTACGCGCTCGGCCCGTCGGCGCGCGGTTCCGGCAGGCAGTCGAATTTCTCGATCATAGGGAAGGAGACGTCGACCACCGCGGTGCGATCGCTGCGCACGCTGTCGAGCATCTGCGGCAGGCGGTGCAGGGTCTGCGGGCCGAACACCAGGTCGACCCAAGGTGCGCGCTGGCGCAGCGCCTCCCCCTCCTGGCTGGCGACGCAACCGCCGACGCCGATGACCAGGTCGGGACGCGTAGCCTTCCAGTCCTTCCAGCGCCCGAGCAGCGAGAAGACCTTCTCCTGCGCCTTCTCACGGATCGAGCAGGTGTTGAGCAGCAGCACGTCGGCCTGCTCCGGAGCGTCGACCGGGGCGAGGCCGTGCGAGCGCGCGAGCACGGCACGGATCTTGTCCGTGTCGTACTCGTTCATCTGGCAACCGAAGGTCTTGACGTAGAGGGTGCCGGCCATGGTCCGTGCGCGTCGTCTCAGGGGGCCACGATTATACGCGCCTGACCGGCGGGGTACCTGCCTCGAATCATGCGGACAGGGCCCCAGCGCGCGCCCGGGCCTAGAGTGTCAGCGCCTCGCCGGCGGGCAGCAGGGTGTGGCCGAGTTCCGCGGCGACCGCCGGGTGGGTGACGCGCCCGGCGTGCACGCTGAGCCCGGCGCGCAGGTGGCGGTCGACGCGGCAGGCATCGCGCCAGCCGTGCCCGGCGATGGCGAGGATGAACGGCAGCGTGGCGTGGTTGAGGGCGAAGGTCGAGGTGCGCGGCACCGCGCCCGGCATGTTGGCCACGCAGTAGTGGACCACGCCATCGACGATGTAGGTCGGGTCCTCGTGGGTGGTCGGCCTGGAGGTTTCGAAGCAACCGCCCTGGTCGATGGAGACGTCGACCAGGACCGCACCGTTGCGCATCTCGGCGAGCAGGCCTCGGTTGACCAGTTTGGGCGCCGACGCACCGGGCACCAGCACCGCGCCGATCACCAGGTCGGCCCCGAGCACCAGCTCCTCGATGGCATCGAAGGTCGCGTAGTGGGTCTTGAGCCGCGGGCCGAAGACGTCGTCGAGGTAGGTGATGCGAGGCAGCGACTTGTCGAGCACGACGACGTCGGCGCCCATGCCCATGGCGAGGCGCGCGGCATTGGTGCCGACCACGCCCCCGCCGATCACCACCACGCGCGCCGGCGGCACCCCGGGGACGCCGCCGAGCAGCAGGCCGCGACCGCCGTTGTTGGCCTCCAGCGCGTAGGCCCCGACCTGCGGCGCCATGCGCCCGGCCACCTCGCTCATCGGCGCCAGCAGCGGCAGGCCGCCATGGTCGTCGGTGATGGTCTCGTAGGCGATGGCGGTGCAGCCGCTGGCGAGCAGCCCCTCGGTCAGGTCGCGTGCCGGGGCCAGGTGCAGGTAGGTGAACAGCACCTGGCCATCGCGCAGCAGCGCGATCTCTGGCGGCTGCGGCTCCTTGACCTTGATCACCAGCTCGGCGCGGGCGAACACCTCGCCGGCGCTGTCGACCACGCGCGCCCCGGCGGCGAAGTAGGCGTCGTCGGCGCAACCGATGCCGGCGCCGGCGCCGCTCTCGACCAGGATCTCGTGGCCGTGGCGCGCCAGTTCGCGCACGCTGGCCGGCGTCAGACCGACCCGGCCCTCGTTCTTCTTGGTCTCCTTCGGCACCCCGATCAGCATGCTTCGTTCCTCCGCCGTCACGGCGCCAGTAAATCGGCGCCCCGGTAGCTCAGGACCGTCCCCGCCGCGCGCAGCGCGAGGTCACAGTCCGCCCATGCACAGGTACTTAATCTCAAGGAATTCGTCGAGGCCGTATTTCGAGCCCTCGCGGCCGAGCCCCGACTCCTTGACCCCGCCGAACGGCGCCACCTCGGTGGAGATGATCCCCTCGTTGATGCCGACCATGCCGTACTCGAGCGCCTCGGCGACACGCCAGCAGCGACCGATGTCACGGCTGTAGAAGTAGGCGGCGAGACCGAACTCGGTGGCGTTGGCCATCGCGATCGCCTCGGCCTCGTCGTGGAAGCGGAACAGCGGCGCCACGGGGCCGAAAGTCTCCTCGCGGGCCACCTTCATCGATGGGGTGACGTCGGCCAGGATGGTCGGCTCGAAGAAGGTGCCACCGAGGGCGTGGCGACTGCCACCGCAGACCACACGCGCGCCGTTGGCGAGTGCGTCGGCGATGTGCTCCTCGACCTTGGCCACCGCGGCGGCGTTGATCAGCGGACCCTGCGAGACCCCCTCCTCGACACCGGGCCCGACCTTGAGCGACGCGACCGCCGCCGCGAGCTTCATCGCGAACGCCTCGTAGACACCGTCCTGGACCAGGATGCGGTTGGCACAGACGCAGGTCTGGCCCGCGTTGCGGTACTTCGACGCCATCGCCCCGGCCACCGCGGCATCGAGGTCGGCGTCGTCGAAGACGATGAACGGGGCGTTGCCACCGAGCTCCATCGAGACCTTCTTGACGGTCTCGGCACAGTCCCGGATCAGCAGCTTCCCGACCGGGGTGGAACCGGTGAAGGAGAGCTTGCGTACCGTCGGGTTGGCGGTCAGCTCGGCACCGACCTCGCGGGCCCGCGCCGTGGTGATGACGTTGAGCACGCCGGGTGGGAACCCGGCCTCCTCGGCGAGCGCGGCGAGCGCGAGGGCCGAGAGCGGGGTCAGCTCGGCGGGCTTGATCACCACCGGGCACCCGGCGGCCAGGGCGGGTGCGCACTTGCGTGTGATCATCGCGATCGGGAAGTTCCACGGCGTGATCGACGCGACCACGCCGACCGGCTGCTTGATGACGACGATGCGCCGGTCACCCGCCGGGGCCGGGATGGTGTCGCCGTAGATGCGCTTGGCCTCCTCGGCGAACCACTCGACGAACGATGCGCCGTAGACCACCTCGCCACGCGCCTCGGCCAGGGGCTTGCCCTGCTCGGCGGTCATCAGCCGCGCGAGCTCCTCCTGGTGGGCCATCTGCAGGTCGTACCAGCGACGCAGGATCGCGGCCCGCTCCTTGGCGGTCCGGGCCCGCCAGGCGGGCCACGCCGCCTCGGCGGCCGCGATGGCCCGGCGGGTCTCGGCAGCACCCATGTCGGGCACCTCGGCGAGGACCGTGTCGGTGGCCGGGTCGGTGACGGGAAAGCGCGCGCCGTCGTCGGCGGCGACCCACGCGCCGTCGATGTAGGCGTCCTGGCGCAGGAGGGCGAAGCGGTCGGTCATGGTGAGGATCCCTCGGGTTCTGTTCGAGATGGATGGGTGATCGGCAGGCTCAGGGCGCGACCTGGCGGGTGTGGCCCCTGCGGTCGACCGAGAGCGGCAGGTTGACCTCGAGCGCCCCGTCCCGGAACCGGTCGAAGGTGTGTGCCCACGGCGCGTGTCCCGGCCAGCGCAGCTCCATCTGCGCGCGTCGCGGCCAGTAGACGGCGGTGTAGAGGGTGCCGAACCCCTTGCTGAAGTCGGTATTGTAGAGCGGCGGATGCTGGAAGGCATCGACCAGCCCCTCGGGGGTCTCGTCGCCGTCGGCGATGCGCGAGAAGAGGAAGCGCTCGCGCTCGATGGTCGCGGTGGCGCGCGCGTGGGCGTGCCACTCGACGCGTCCCTGGTGGTTGGTGGTGGCCGGCAACTGGCGCACCACGGGTTCGCGGTCCGGGGAGAGATAGAGGGTGCGGAAGGTGGCCGCGCGGTCGATCACGGTGACGTTGTAAGCCATGTGCGTGGGCACCCTCCGCAGCACCTCGACGGCCTCCAGTGTGGTGGTGCAGAACTCGAGGATGTAGCGCAGGATGACCGGCACACCGAACCCGTCGCCGACCACGCGGCGGCCACCGAAGGTCAGCGAGACCACCAGGCCGTCCTCGTTGATGCCGTCGAGCACGCCCCACAGGCAGTCGCTCATGGCGATCACCCTGCGCCCGTTCCAGGCGGTGTGCAGCAGGGTCCCCTCCGCGAGCCGCGGCTCGTAGTCGTAGTTGCGCACCAGCAGTGGCTCGTCGCCGGGCCAGATCGCCTGCGAACAGCCGGTCAGGTAGGGCGGCGGCCGGTACAGCGACAGGAAGCGCGCGGCGGTGTCGCTGCCGCCGGCCAGCGCCACCAGGGTCTCGTAGGTCGACACCAGCTCCGGCATGTGGCGCTTGTGGGCACGCAGCCCCTCGAGGTAGGTCGGGCGCGCGGCATCCCCCTCGGAGAGGAACCAGGTGCGGTAGCCGGACCAGATCCCCGCGAAATGTTCCTGCCACCCGGGGCCGGGAAGGGGCTCGTCGATGGCCGAGAAATGGAGCCGCACGCTGCGCGCTCTACATCATCTTGAAACCGCCGATGTTCAGCGCCATCGGCGTGCTCTCGGTGGCGTCCGCGGCCAGCGGCACGCCCTTGTAGTGGCTGCGCAGGCCGCGGATCCAGGCATGGGCGCGCTCGTTGAGGGTGAAATCGTCGTTCATCAGACGGCCACGCGTGACCAGGATGCCGAGGTCGGCCCCGTCGTAGCGGTAGTCACCGGCACCGCTGATGCGCAGGAAGAACCCCTCGCGCTCCGTCTCCACCGCGCGCCGGTGATAGTCGAACCGGCTGTAGCTGATCTCGTCGTTGTCGTCGAGGCGCCCGATCCCCGATTGCGGCGCCTCGACCAGCCGGTCGACGCTGCTCTCGGTGTGCTTGATCACCAGCTGGCTCCACGAGTCGATGTTGTCCGGGTCCGACCAGCGCGCGTTGAGTTCCTCGACGTCGATGTCGAAATCGACGCCGCTGAACTCGAGCAGGTGGAACAGGAACAGCGGGGCGTCGGCATGGGCGAACGCCGCGTGGTTGGTCATCGAGCTCGCCCCGGTGACGCGCGGGTTGAGTTCACCGAGGTAGAGCTCGCCGCTGTCCTGGTCGATCAGGAAGTCGAGCTCGAAGTAGCCGCGGTAGCCCTCCTCGCGCAGCGCCTCGCCGAACTTGAAGGTGTAATCGCGTGCCTGGTCGCGGATCGCCTGGGTGAACGAGTCGGGGAAGATCTCGTTGCCGCACCAGCCGCCCTTCTTGGACGTGAGCTCCTTGAATCCGACCAGCTCGGTCATCAGCGGGCCGACGATGGTGCCGCGCTTGGTGGTGCACGCCTCGATCGCCGAGCCGCGCACGTTGACGCGCTTCATGACCTTGATCTCGGGCTCTTCCTCGATCTTGTCGGCGTACTTGCGGTAGTCGTTCTCGTTGGCGATGAACCAGGTGGTGTTGCCGGAGTCGCCAAACGCGGACTGCAGCACCAGGTCGTCACCGAGGCCCGCCTCGGCACAGACCTTCTGCAGGGTGGCGTAGCTGTCGATCTTCGCCAGCGCGTTGGGCACGCTGGGCACCCCGGCACGGTTGCCGATGCGCACCGTCTCGATCTTGTTGTCGCAGTGGCTGCGCAGCGCCGCGGGCGGGAACCAGACGTCGAGCCCGACCTCTTTACACAACGCCTCGGTCTGCTCGTCGAACATCAGGAACACGGCCTTGGGGTTTTCGCCGCGCTGCTTGATGTAGTCGATCACCTCCTTGTGCTCGATCAGGTAGTTGACGATGTCCTCGATGCTCTCGAACTCGCGGTGCGGCGCCTCTCCGGGGACGAAGACGTCCGGGTGGCGGCCATCGAAACAGTCGATGTAGTTGATGTAGCGGAAGTTCTTCACCCACTCGCTGATGCCGAGCAGGTTGAAGTTGGTCGCACTGATGAAGTAGATCGGCGTTTCGTTGCGGTGGAAGAAACGGCGGATCTCGGAAATGTTGCGAAGCTTCTTCATCGTGTCTCTCCTGGAAGTGTTCGTCGATTCGTTCGCGGGTGGCGTGCCGTGCGGCATCGCGCTGACCGGGGCGCAGGAACCCGGCGAGAGGCCGAGCCACGCCCTGATTGACTGCAGTAAGCGGCACAACACGCTCATGAGCGTTTGGCGGCGCCTTTCGGGACGGCTTCGGCCGGCTGCTGCCGCTCCAGCGCCTCCACGGTGAAGACCCGCAGGCCGAGCTCCTCCCGGTAGCCGTGGATCTCCTTCACATCGAGCGCCCGCATGAAGGCGAGGATTTCGCGGCTGACCACCTGCCCCGGCACCAGGATCGGGAAGCCCGGCGGGTAGGGAATGACGAAGCTGGCCGACACCACCTCGCGCCCCGCGTCCATGCTCTGCTCGATGCTGCCGTCGTCGATACGCATGTAGTCGCACTGCGCGTCGTCGTAGGCCAGGAAGTAGGCCGTGCGTATGTCACCCTCGTGGGCACGGGGATCGTCCGGCGGGCAGAACGCCGAGTGGAAACGGCTGAAATCGGGCAACGGCGGCAGCTCGACGGAGAGCGAGCGGACACGCCGGTCGTGCAGCCGTCGCTCGGCGGCACTCAGCTCCTCGTACTCCTGCTCCAGCTCGGTGGCGATCTTGACCAGCACGCCGATCAGGTAGGCGACCGAACTGCGCGTGGTGCCGATGTTGGTCATGAACAGCACGGTGTTGCGCGAGGTCTTGTTGATCTGGATGCCGTACTTGTCCATCAGGAACTTGTTCTTGAACGTGTCCCCGTCGACCCCGGTCTTGCCCAGATAGAGGGTCAGCCGGCTCGGGTCGACGACGAAATCGTCGAGCGCCCAGGCCTCTTCCATGTTGGTGTTCTTCCAGCCGGAAGCCGGATCGTAGTAGGCCTCGATCCCAGACGGCCGGTACTTCTCGGGGACCATGTCCTTCGCCAGCAGGAACGAGAAGTACTTGCTCAGCAACGGGTTGTTGACGATCCGTTCACGCAGCGCCATCGCCAGCTCGATCTGCTTCTGCACCAGTTCGTAACCTTCCAGCTCGACCTGGCGGCGGCCGACGTCGAGCGAGGCGAGGATCTGGTAGTTGGGCGAGGTCGAGGTGTGGGTCATGAACGCCTCATGGAACGGTTCCTCGACCTTGTGGAAGTCCTGGTCGTTGACGTGGATCATCGAGCCCTGGCGTAACGAGGTCAGCGTCTTGTGCGTCGACTGGGTCGCGTAGACGCGCAGCCGGACCTTGTCCGGATCGGGCAGCAGGTGCGCCTTGAGCAGGGCCTCACGATCGTCCGCATCGAGCTTGGCCAGGCTCTTTTGCTGTGCATTGAACTCCTTGCGGTAGGCCTCGCTGCGGTAGCGCTCGCGCAGCCGCCGGACCGCGCCCATCGCCGTACGCCGACGGTAGGTCGGCGTGAAGTAGGCGAACCCGAACCACGCCTCGTCCCACAGGAACACCAGGTCTGGCTTGATCGCCAGGCACTCCTCCATGACCCGCTCGACGTTGTAGACGATGCCGTCGAACGTGCAGTTGGTCAGCAGCAGCATCTTGACCCGGTCGAGCTTGCCGAGCTTCTTGTAGTGCAGCAGGCGGTGCTTGATCTCCTCGAGAGGCACCGCGCCGTACATCGAGTACTCGTCGAGCGGGTAGGAATCAAGGTACGAGACGTGCGCGCCGCCGAGCACCATGCCGTAGTGGTGCGACTTGTGGCAGTCACGGTCGACCAGCACGATGTCGCCGGGCCGCACCAGCGCCTGGACGACGATCTTGTTCGACGTCGAGGTGCCGTTGGTCGAGAAAAAGGTCTGCCGGGCACCGAAGGCGCGCGCGGCGAGCTGCTGCGCCTTCTTGATCGGCCCGTGCGGCTGCAGCAATGAATCGAGCCCGCCCGACGTCGCCGAGGTCTCGGCCAGGAAGATGCTGATGCCGTAGAAGTGCAGCATGTCCTGGATCCAGTTCGACTTCACCACCGACTTGCCACGCGAGATCGGCATGGCGTGGAACACGCCGGTCGGCTGGCGGCTGTATTCGCGCAGCGCGGAAAAGAACGGGGTCTCGTAACGCGACTTGACGCCGCGCAGGATGCTCAGGTGCAACTCGAGGTAATCCTCCTGACGGTAGAAGATCCTGCGGAATTTCTGCGTCACGTCGCCGGCGATGTCCTCCACGGCGACGTCGGTGACCAGGTAGAGATCGAGCTCCGGACGCAGTTCGGCGATCAGAGCACCGAGCTGCGGACCGCGGTCGACATCGACCTGGTCCTCGGCCTCCGCCTCGTCGATGCTCTGCAGGTAGCGCTGCAGGACATCGAGCTGGTTCCGCGAGCGGAACGGGAACCCGTAGCGGATCACGCTGGCCTGGATGTTGTAGTTCGACAGCACCGCGATCAGCGCGTCCTCGAAACTCGGCACGACGACGATCTCGTAACGGAACGGGTCTTCGGGCCGGCGCATCGCGCGCAGGCCATCGCGCAGCTTGATCATCTCGCTGCGGCTGATGCTGTCGACGAACAGCACTTCGAAATAGGGGCACTGGCCGAGCTTCCCGGCGTCGATTTCGGCGGCACGCTCCTCGTCGATGTCGTCCGGATTGGTATCGAGGTCCTGGTCGAGGTCGATGGTGCGCTGGCGGTAGGAGTGGCTCGACAGCGCCCGCGCCACGCGCGCGACGACGCGCGACAGCGCCGGGTAGTCCTCACGCTCCAGCAGCCGCCAGATCAGCTCCATGTCGTCCTGCGACGGGAACGCGTGGTACTCCTCGATCGGCGCGAGGATGGTCAGCGCATCCTCGACCGCCTTGCGGAACTTGGTCAGCTCGGCCTTGCGTGCGTGGCGCTCGTTGAGTCGCGAGGTGTACTGCTGCAGGCGATGCCAGGTATCGAAGCGCAGTTGGGTCGCGCTGTGGTAGTGGCTCAGCTTCTTGCGCGTCTGCTGCGACAGCGCGGGCATCTTGTCAGGCATCGATCGTCTCGCTTTTCAGGTAGGTATGAACGCATGCGCCATGCAAGTTGTGCGGCGCACCACTTGCCGCTTCCCTGCGCTGCCCTATAATGCGTGCCCTGCGAACACGCCTTCCGCCCAGCGGAAAGATCGGCCGATCGCTCCCAGGTCCCGGGACGGTGCACCGACCGAGTGCACGGGCACCCGCCCCCGAACCACGTGGCTCAAGAGAGGACTCCCCATGACCCCGTTCGCGATCGCCGGCGTGCAGATGCACATCTCGACCGAACACGACAATCTCGGCCAGATGGCGCGCCGCGTCGGCACGATCGCCAATCGCTTCCCGTGGGTGCAGATGATCGTGTTCAGCGAACTCGCACCGTTCGGCCCCGATCCGGCGCATGCCCAGCCGATGCCCGGTCCGGCCGAGCACTTCTTCCAGGAGATCGCCGCCAACCACAACCTGTGGTTGATTCCCGGCTCGATGTTCCAGCGCGATGGCGAGCACATCTACAACACCACGCCGGTGATCAACCCGCTCGGCGAGGTGGTCGCCCGCTACCGCAAGATCTTCCCGTTCCGCCCCTACGAGATGAACGTCGAGTCGGGGACCGAGTTCTGCGTCTTCGACGTGCCCGATGTCGGGCGCTTCGGGGTCTCGATCTGCTACGACATGTGGTTCCCGGAGACCACGCGGACGCTGGTCGCCATGGGTGCCGAGGTGATCATCCACCCGACCATGACCGACACCATCGACCGCGACGTGGAACTCTCCATCGCGCGCGCCTCGGCGGTCACCAACCAGTGCTACTTCCTCGACATCAACGGCGTCGGCGACGCCGGCAACGGCCGCTCGGTGATCGTCGGCCCGACCGGTTACGTGATCCACCAGGCCGGTCACGGCGAGGAGGTGATGCCGGTCGAGATCAACCTCGACCGCGTGCGCCGCGAACGCGAGCTCGGCATCCTCGGGCTCGGGCAGCCGCTGAAGAGCTTCCGCGACCGCGCGGTCGACTTCTCCGTCTACCAGCGCGACAACCCGAACTTCCCGTTCCTGCATACGCTCGGCCCGCTCAAGAAGCACAGCCGCTCCGGTTGATCGTTCCGCCACGGCGGATCGACGACCTGCGACCCGCCGCGCCTGCGCGGAGATTCGCGCACTGCCCGTGCGCCGTTCAGTCACGCACCACCAGCACCGAGCGCGCGGTGTGGCGCACGACGTAGGCGGAATTGGGTCCGAGCAGGTAGTCCTTGAGCTCCGGCCGATGCGACGCCATGACGATCAGGTCGGCGTCGATCTCGTCGGCGGTGGCGATGATCTGCTTGGGCACGCTCCCGTGGGCGACGATGTCCTGAGTGCGGACTTCCTTCGGCACGTGCTCGTCGATGAACGCCTGCAGGTGCGTCGCCATGTCGTGCAGCAGCTTCTCCTCGGTCCCCTCGGGGAAATACTGCGAGACGGCCGCGAGACCGAAATCGGGCACGACACACATGACGTGCAGCGTCGAGCCGAACGCCTTGCAGTACTCGACTGCAGTCGGCAGCGCCTTGGCCCAGCTCGACTCCTCGTTCAGGTCCACCGGGAGCAGGATATCCTTGTACATGCTCAAGCCTCCGCTGGCTGCGACGATGCGGGCTCGCGGTCACGCCGGCCACGCTGCAGCATCACGACTAGGCCGAGGAGCAGCAGCGCCGGGATGTAGGCCCACTGCTTCGCCGGCGGGTTGGTGTATTCGCGTACGGTGATGATCTTCTGGTCGAAGTCCAGCCCCGCCTTGGCCGCCAGGCTGTTGAACGTGACGTCGTCGATGGTCACGGTGTCGCCCTCGATATTCAGCGCGAGACCGGCCTGCTCGAGCCGCTCCGTGCCGTTCGCACCGGCGGGAAGCGGGAGCAGCACCGCCTTCTCCTTGAGGTCGCCCGAGAGGTTCTCGTAGGCGATGCGCAGGCGCAGCGTGTCCCCTTCGGGGACGCGCTCGGCCGCCTCCTCGATCTTGTTCGGGGCGACGTCGACGAGCGGCGGGAAGACACGATCCATCCAGAACCCGGGACGCACCAGCGTGAAGGCCACCAGGACCAGCACCAGCGACTCGTAGATGCGGTTGCGCACCAGGAAATACCCCTGCGTCCCGGCGGCGAACAGGCACGTACCCGCGAGCGTGGTCAGGAAGACGAAGGCCGCGTAGAACACCGAGTCGACCCCGACCATGATGATCTCGGTGTTGAAGATGAACATGAACGGCAGCACCGCGGTCAGCATCGCGTAGACGAACGCCTGCACGCCCGTGCGTATGGGGTCGGCGCCGGAGATCGCCGAGGCGGCGAACGCGGCGAGCCCGACCGGCGGCGTGATGTCGGCCATGATGCCGAAATAGAAGACGAACAGGTGCACCGCGATCAGCGGCACCAGCAGACCGTGCTGGGCACCGAGCGAGACGACCACCGGCGCCATCAGCGTCGAGACGACGATGTAGTTCGCGGTCGTCGGCAGGCCCATGCCGAGGATCAGGCTGATCACCGCGATCAGCACCAGCATCAGGATCAGGCTGCCGCCGGAGAGCCACTCGACGAACTCGGTCATCACCGGTCCGAGGCCGGTCAGCGTCACGGTGCCGACCACGATGCCGGCCGCCGCCGTGGCGACGCCGATGCCGATCATGTTGCGCGCACCCGTCTCCAGGCCGTTGATCAGGTCGGTGAACCCCTGCCTGATCGCCGCCCCCATCTCGCCGGTCTTGCGGAACACGACCGACAGCGGGCGCTGGGTGATCAGGATGAAGATCATCACCGCGGTGGCGTAGAAGGCCGAGAGCCCGGGTGAGAGCTGTTCGACCATCAGCGCCCAGACCAGCACCAGCACCGGCAGCAGGAAGTGGAGCCCGGCGCGGAACACGGTCTTGAGTTCCGGGAGTTCCTCGATCGGCTTGCTGGCGTCGTCGGCCTCGAGCTCGGGGTACTTGGCGCCGAACCAGACCAGCGCCACGTAGCCGACGAGGATGATCGCGCCGATGACCCACGCCGCGGCGCCGCCGGCCACCGCCTTGATCCCGCTGAGGCCGTAGTAGACGACAGCGATGAAGATCAGGAACCCGGCCAGGTTGATGCCGATGCGCAGCAGGCGCTGGGCCCACGGCGGCGGCTCACTGCGGCGCGGCAGCCCCTTGAGGTCCGCCTTCAGCGCCTCGAGGTGCATGATGTAGAGGAAGGTCATGTAGGCGACCACCGCCGGCAGGAACGCGTGCTTGATCACGGTCACGTAGGAGATGCCGACGTACTCCACCATCAGGAACGCGGCCGCGCCCATCACCGGTGGCATGATCTGGCCGTAGCACGACGACGCGACCTCGACCGCACCCGCCTTCTCCGCCTTGAGCCCCATGCGCTTCATCAGCGGGATGGTGAAGGTGCCGGTGGTCACGACGTTGGCGATCGACGAACCCGAGATCAGGCCGGTCATGCCCGAGGCGAGCACCGCCGCCTTGGCCGGTCCGCCACGCATGTGGCCGAGCAACGCGAAGGCGAGCTTGATGAAGTAGTTGCCCGCGCCCGCGCGCTCGAGCAGCGCGCCGAAGAGCACGAACAGGAAGACGAAACCGGTCGACACGCCGAGCGCGATGCCGAACACGCCCTCGGTACCGAGCCACTGGTGGCTCGCCGCCTTGGACAGCGACGCGCCCTTGTGCGAGATCACCTCCGGCATCCACGGGCCGGCGAAGGTGTAAATCAGGAAGACGATACCGACGATCATCAGCGGTGGGCCGAGCGCGCGCCGCGTCGCCTCGAGCAGCAGGACCATGCCGATCACCGCGACCACGAGGTCCTGGGTGATCGGCGCGCCGGGGCGAGCCGAGAGTTCGGTGTAGAAGATCAGCAGGTAGGCCGCGGCGAACGCCCCGACCGCGGCGAAGACCCAGTCCACGACCGGCACGTAGTGGCGCGGCGAGCGCTTGAACGCGGGGTAGCTCGTGAAGGCGAGGAACACCGCGAAGGCGAGGTGGATGGAGCGTGCCTGGGTGTCGTTGAACACGCCGAAGTTGAACACGAACGGCAGGGGGGAGGCGTACCAGAGCTGGAACAGGGACCAGGCCAGCGCGGTTCCAGCGATCAGCTTGGCGACCGGTCCGACCGGTGCACGGCCGCCGGTATCGGCCTCGGCGACCATCTCCTGCAGCTTGTTGGCGTGGACGTCTTGCTGCGCGTCGTTGCTCATCGGAGCCCCCGTCTTGGTGGTGCGGTAGGGCCGGGCGGGCCCGTGCGGACCCGCCCGGCATGCCCTCAGGAAGCGATCACTTCAGGAGGCCAGCCTCCTTGAAGTACTTCGCCGCGCCATCGTGCAGCGGGGCGCTGTTGCCGTCGGTCACCATGCTCTCCTTGGTCAGGTGCGCGAAGGCCGGGTGCAGCTTCTGGAACTCCTCGAAGTTGTCGAACACCGACTTCACCACCGCATAGACGGTCGCTTCCGGGGTCTTGTTCGACGAGACGAAGGTCGCCTTGACGCCGAAGGTCGGGGTGTCGTTGTCACTGCCGCGGTACATCCCGCCCGGGATGGTCGCCTTGGCGTAGTAGGAGTTCTCGGCGACGAGCTTGTCGACCGCCGGACCCTCGACGGCCACCAGCACGGAGTCACACGCGGTGGAGGCCTCCTGGATCGAGCCGTTCGGATGGCCGACGGTGTAGACGATGGCGTCGACCTTGTTGTCGCACAGCGCCTGCGACTGCTCGGCCGCCTTGAGCTCCGAGGCGAGCGAGAAGTCGGCGGTGCTCATGCCCATCGCCGCGAGCAGGACCTCGATGGTGCTGCGCTGGCCGGAACCGGGGTTGCCGATGTTCACGCGCTTGCCCTTGAGGTCGGCAAAGGTCTTGACGCCGGAGTCGGCACGCGCGACGACGGTGAACGGCTCGGGGTGCACCGAGAAGACCGAGCGCAGGTCCTTGTTCGCGCCGGCCTCCTTGAAGTCGCCCGCGCCGTTGTAGGCGTTGTACTGCACGTCGGACTGGGCGACGCCCATGTCGAGTTCACCGGCGCGGATGGTGTTGACGTTGTAGACGGAGCCGCCCGTGCTCTCCACCGAGCAGCGGATGCCGTGCTCCTTGCGCCCCTTGTTGACCAGGCGACAGATCGCGCCACCGGTCGGGTAGTAGACGCCGGTCACGCCACCGGTTCCGATGGTGATGAACGACTGCTCGGCGGCCGTAGCGCCGGTAGACACGGCCACGCCAAGGCCCGCAGCCAGGGCCAGGGTGCTCAGTTTCGAAGACATTTTCATCGTGCATCCACTCCTTCGTTGGTATGTGGGACCTGGGGTCCCGGTACGCCGTAGTTACGGCCGATTCATTGTTATCCACTTGCGACGGGGGTCCGGGCGTGGATCACCACGCGACTGACATTCCGTCCGCGGAGCTGACGTTGCGGTCAGCGAAGCAGGTTTTCGGATCTTGGGCTGGCCCGGCATGCCTGCAAAGACGAAATACATCGAAACGGGGATCGCCGACCTGCATCGGGCCGCGACCCTGGCGCCGGGAGCCGGACTGCCCCGACGCACTTTCCCCCAGACGTATATATGTTCTTAGCACACGGCGACAAGCCGCGCCGCATCAAAAACGACTTGGCTTGCGTGGGATCAAGCAAGCGACAAGCCCCCGAGTGCTGAGGCCAAGGGAAGGCGGGAAACGCAAACGGCACGCCGGCGGCCGACCCTTGCGTGCGCCCCCGTCGCCGGATGGGCGGGGACGGCGCACGCAGCGGGTTTCAGGCCCGTGGTGGCGACTCCAGCCGTACGGCCCGCCCCAGCTGCCGATCGCACATGCGCCACGTTCAGGCGTGCCCGATGTCGACCAGCGCCTGCTCGATGATCGAGAGCCCTTCCTCGAGTTGCTCGTCGGGGATGGTCAGCGGCGCGAGCAGGCGCACCGTGTTGCCGTGCACGCCGCACGACAGCAGCACCAGGCCGAGTTCCAGTGCACGGGTGGTCAGTGCCTTGGTGGCGACCGGATCGGGTTCGTGGCCCCCGCGGGCCTTGACCAGTTCGAAGGCGACCATGGCGCCGAGACCACGGACATCACCGATCGGCCTGCAATCGGCCCGATCACGCAGCTGCTCGAGGCGCGACACCATCGTCGCACCGATGCGCTGGGCGCGCTCGCACAGCCGCTCCTCCTCGATGACGTCGAGAACCGCGTGCGCCGCGGCGCAGCCGATCGGGCTGCCGCCGTAGGTGCCGCCGAGCCCCCCCGGCGTGACGGAATCCATGATGGCGTTGCGCCCGACCACCCCGGAGAGGGGGAAGCCGCCGGCCAGGGCCTTGGCCATGGTGATCATGTCCGGCTCGATGCCGAAATGCTCGGACGCGAACACCCGCCCGGTGCGCGCGAAGCCGGTCTGGACCTCGTCGCAGATCAGCAGGATGCCGTGCGCGTCGCAGATCCTGCGCAGTTCGCACATCAGGTCCTGCGGGGCGATGTAGAAGCCGCCCTCGCCCTGGACCGGCTCGATGACGATCGCCGCCACCTGCTCCGGCTCGATGTCGGCGCGGAACAGGCGCTCGAGCGCCGCCAGCGTGTCGGTCACCTTGACGCCGTGGTGCGGCACCGGGAACGGCAGGTGGAACAGCCCGGGCGGGCTGATCCCGAACTGGGCCTTGTACGGCACCACCTTGCCGGTGAGGCCCATGGTCAGCGCGGTGCGCCCGTGGAACCCGCCGGTGAACGAGATCACGCCGGGACGTCCGGTGTAGGCTCGTGCGATCTTGACCGCGTTCTCCACCGCCTCGGCGCCGGTGGTCATCAGCAGGGTCTTGGCCTCGCGGATGGGCGCCAGTGCGTTGATCCGCTCGGCCAGGCTGATGTAGGTCTCGTAGGGCGCGACCTGGAACGCGGTGTGGGAGAACTGCTCGAGTTGCGCGGTGACGGCGGCGACCAGGCGCGGATGGCAGTGCCCGGTGTTGCAGACCGCGATCCCGGCGGCGAAGTCGAGGTAGCGCCGCCCCTCGACATCCCAGAGTTCGGCATTGCGGGCGCTGGCGGCATAGATCGGCGCGGCCGAGGCGACGCCCTGGGGCACCGCGGCCTGGCGCCGTGCGGTCAGCTCGGCGTTGGTCGTGCCGGAGACGGCCTGCTGGGCGAAATTCGGGATCGCGTTCATGCTGGGACCTCGCAGCGACGGTGGTGCGCCGGGCCGTGGTCGCCCCCGCTGTCGGGGCGGGGCCAAGGCGCGAATAGCGAGCAGGTTACCGGTATTTGTTCGTCAGTTAAATTACAATGTAATGGAGTACAGTTTGATATAGTTCAAACTATGATCAAAGCCACGCACGAACCGCTCGGCCAGGTCTCCGAGCACGAAATTCGCCAGCTCAGGGTGTTCAAGGCCGTCGTCGATTGCGGCGGTTTCACCGCGGCAGAGGCGGATCTGAACATCGGTCGCTCGACCATCAGCCTGCACATCAGCAAGCTGGAGAAGCGGCTCAACCTGAGGCTGTGCCGCCGCGGCCGCGCGGGGTTTGCCCTCACCGAGGACGGCCTGGCCGTCTACCAGGCCACGTTGACCCTGCTGGCGGCACTGGAGACCTTCCGCACGACCGTCAACGGGCTGCACGCCCAGCTCGTCGGCACGCTGCGCATCATCGCCAGCGACACGGTCAGCCTGCACGAAGGCTCCGGACTCGCGCGCACCGTGGCGCGCTTCTCCGGCCTGGCACCCGAGGTCTACCTGCAGCTCGACGTCGGTGTCATGAACGAGATCGAGCGCATGGTGCTGCGGGAGGAGGCGGACATCGGCATCGTTCCCTATCACCGCGACATCGAGGGACTCGTCTACGCCCCGCTCTACGAGGAGCGCTGCCATCTCTACTGCAGCCACCACCACCCCCTCGCCGGTCTCGACGAGGCCGACGTCACCGCCGCCCTCGATGCGTACCCGGTCGCCCACGCCGGCATCGAGGTCAGCGACGAGGTGGGGCGGCAGTTCGCCGGGCTGCGCAAGGCCGCCACCGCCTACCATTACGAGACCCGGCTCGCGCTGATCCTCTCGGGGAGCTACCTCGGTTTCCTTCCCGACGAATTCGCGGCCCCGTGGGTGGCCAGGAACGAGCTTCGCCGGCTGCTCCCCGAGCAGCGGAGCTACGCCCTGGGCGTGGCGGCGATCACCAAGGCGCATGCGCGGCAGAAGCGTGCGCGGGCCCTGTTCATGCAACTGCTGACGGAGCAGTTCCTCAACCCCTGATTGTGCACCGCCGACAAAACGCCCTCTTCTGGCTACACTCTTCCCCACGGGGGATGGCGTCCAGGTCGGGAAAACCGCCGCCCATTCGCTCTGCCCACCGTGCTTCCTCAAGCTCAGGAGCAGGTCAATCCGCATGAACCACGTCTTCCACCGCCACACCAAGGGCCAACTCCCCTACGCCGTCGGCGGCGAGGGGGTCTACCTCGTCGACCGCGACGGACGCCGCTACCTCGACGCCTGCGGCGGCGCCGCCGTCTCGTGCCTCGGCCACAACCACCCACGTGTCGTCGCCGCGCTCAAGGAGCAGGCCGAACAGCTCGCCTATGCCCACACGGCCTTCTTCACGACGGAGCCCGCCGAACATCTCGCCGACTTCCTGGTCGAACGCGCGCCGGGCAACCTCGACCGCGTCTACCTGGTGTGCGGCGGTTCGGAGGCGGTCGAGGCGGCGCTCAAGCTCGGCCGCCAGTACTTCGACGAACTCGGCCAGCCGCAGCGCAAGTACTTCATCGCCCGACTGCAGAGCTACCACGGCAACACCCTGGGCGCGCTCGCGGTCGGCGGCAACATGTGGCGGCGCAAGCAGTTCGAGCCGCTGCTCATGGCCGGACACCACATCCCCGCCTGCTACGCCTACCGCGAGCAGGCCGAGGGCGAGGACGAGGAGGCCTACGGCCTGCGCGCCGCCGAGACCCTGCGCACGAAGATCGAGGAACTCGGCGCGGAGAACGTCATCGGCTTCATCTGCGAGCCGGTGGTGGGCGCCACCGCCGGGGCCGTACCCGCCGTCAAGGGTTATCTCAAGCGCATCCGCGAGATCTGCGACGAGTACGGCATCCTGCTGATCCTCGACGAGATCATGTGCGGCATGGGGCGTACAGGCACGCTGTTCGCGTGCGAACAGGACGGGGTCGCCCCCGACATCGTCACCATCGCCAAGGGGCTCGGCGCCGGCTACCAGCCGATCGGCGCGATGCTGTGCAGCGCGCGCATCTACGACACCATCGCCAACGGCAGCGGCTTCTTCCAGCACGGCCACACCTACCTCGGCCACGCCGCCGCCTGCGCCGCCGCCCTGGCCGTGCAGCAGACGATCGAGGAAGAGGAACTCCTGGCCAACGTCAACACCATGGGCGCTCGGCTGCGTGGTCGACTCGCCGAGCGCTTCGGCGAGCACCCGAACGTCGGCGACATTCGCGGACGCGGGCTGTTCCTCGGCCTCGAGTTCGTCGCCGACCGCGCGACCAAGGCGCCGTTCTCCCCGACCGCGCAGCTGCATGCGCGGATCAAGAAGCACGCCATGGCGAATGGCCTGATGTGCTACCCGATGGGCGGGACCATCGACGGCGTCAACGGCAACCACGTGCTGCTCGCGCCGCCGTTCATCATCGACGAGGGCCACGTCGAGGCGATCGTCGACCGGCTCGGCAAGGCGGTCGACACGGCGCTGGCCGAGATCGCCGTGTGAGCCGGAGCGGTCCGCGCATCGGGCTGGTCCACGCACTGCGCGAGTCGATCGCCCCGATCGAGGCCGCGTTCGCACGCGACTGGCCCGAGGCCGAACCGATCACCCTGTTCGACCAGTCGCTCTACGTCGACTACGCACGCGCCGGCGCGCTGACGCCCGAACTCGCGGCCCGCGTCGCGGCCCTGTTGCACCACAGTGCCGGGTGCGGCGCGCAGGCGATCCTGTTCACCGGATCGCTGTTCGGCGCGCCGGTCGAGGCGGTGCGCGGCGAACTGCCGGTGCCGGTGCTGACCTCCTACGAGGCGTTGATCGCGCGCGGCTTCTCCCTCGGCCCACGCCTCGGCCTGGTGGCCACGGTCGCCGACACCCTGCGCCTGATGCAGGAGGACATCGGCCGCTACGCGGCGGACCACGCGCTGGACGCAGACCTCGCCGGAGTCCACGTCGCCGGGGCCGTCGAGGCGCTGACCTCCGGCGACCGCCCGACCCACGACCGGCGGGTGCTCGATGCCGTGGAGCGGCTCGCCCGTCGCGGCGACCGCGACGCCATCCTGCTCGGGCAGTTCTCGATGGCGCCGGTCGCGGCCCAGCTCCCCGAGGACTTCCCGGTGCCGGTGCTCACCTCGACGGGGACCGCACTGGAGCGCCTGCGCGAGCTGGTCGGCGGCTGACCACGACGAGACGGCCATCCCGGGACGGTCCACCCGGGTTCCGGCTCCCTGTTCAAACCACCCGGGCCAAAGGAGAGAGTCCCGATGAAACTCGCACTCGAGGGCAAGCGCGCGCTGGTGACCGGCTCGACCAGCGGCATCGGCCTGGGCATCGCCGAACGCCTCGCCGCGGAGGGATGCGTGGTCGTGCTCAACAGCCGCTCGGCCGGCGAGGGGGGCGAGCGCATCGCCGCCGGCCTCGCCGAGACCTCGGGCCGCAAGGTGATCTACCGTGCGGCCGACATGGGTGATCCACGGGCGATCCAGGCCCTCTGCGCGGGATTGATGGACGAACTCGGCGGCGTCGACATCCTGGTCAACAACGCCGGCATCCAGGTGGTGCACCCCCTGCCCGAGTTCCCGGAGGAAGACTGGGAGCGCGTGCTCGCCATCAACCTCGATGCCGCCTTCCACACCACCAAGGCAGTGCTTCCGGGCATGGTCCGCGAGGGGTGGGGACGCATCGTCAACATCGCCTCGGCCCACGGCCTCGTCGCGTCACCCTTCAAGTCGGCCTACGTCGCGGCGAAGCACGGGATGGTCGGCCTGGCCAAGGTCACGGCGCTCGAGTGCGCCGAGCAGGGCGTCACCTGCAACACGGTCTGCCCCGGTTACGTCTGGACGCCCCTGGTCGAGAAGCAGATCGAGTCACAGGCCCAGGCTCACGGCATCGAGCGCGAACGGGTCATCCGCGAGATCCTGCTCGCCCCCCAGCCCACGCGACGCTTCGTCGAGGTCGGCGAGGTGGCGGCATTGACCGCGTTCCTGTGCAGCGACTTCGCCGCCTCCATCACCGGGGCGGCGATCCCGATCGACGGCGGCTGGACCGCACGCTGAACCGCCCCGGAACGGCCGCGGCGACCGGCCGCCCCCTGCCCCCGGACGCCCTCAGCGGTTAGGGCGGCTGCCCCAGGTTCCGGCCGGCTCGACGATCGGCATGAACGGAACGAAGCTCTCCGCGCGGGAGCGGCGCCAGCGGTCGAGGTAGCCGAACGCGTCCTCTTCCTCGTTCAGCAGGAACCCCTCGGGCAGATACGGGTAGACCTCGTGTCCGGTGACCATGGCGCGGTCCCGCTCGCGCATGATGATGTGGTGCGGCTGCAACTCGCCCGGGTGGGCGAGCCCGGCGGCGCCGGTCATCTCGGCCAGCGCCTTGAGGGTGTTGCGGTGGAAACGGGCCACGCGCGCGGCCTTGTCGTCGACGTCCAGGGCGCGCTGGCGCAGCTTGTCCTGGGTGGCCACGCCGACCGGACAACGGTTGGTGTGGCAGACCTGGGCCTGGATGCAGCCCAGCGCGAACATGAAGCCGCGGGCGGAATTGGCCCAGTCGGCGCCGAGCGCGATGACCTTGGCGATGTCGAAGGCGGTGATCAGCTTTCCGGAGGCGCCCAGCTTGATCTGCCCCCGCAGCCCCGCCCCGCGCAGCGTGTTGTGCGCGAAGGTCAGCCCCTCGACCAGCGGCATGCCCAGATGGTCGGCGAATTCCAGCGGCGCGGCCCCGGTGCCGCCTTCCTTGCCGTCGATGACGATGAAGTCGGGCACCACGCCGGTTTCCAGCATCGCCCTGACCAGGCACA
>JBFIFF010000004.1:0-18201 GCA_041602955.1 Gammaproteobacteria bacterium
GAAATTAACGATTAGTCGCGCGACAGGCGCCTGCGGTGCGATCACTCGGGACCTGCAGCATGAGACTCCCGCGCCGCGAGCGCAGCCGGCGTGCTAACCCTGCCCTGAGGTGGGGTCCTCGACGGCGTCGGACATCGCCCCCAGTGCGGGCTGTTGCGCCGCAATCCACGCTTCGGCCTGGCGGTTGACCTCCTTGGCCTTGCGCCCGGCGGCGTCGATGGGCGGACCGATGGCGACGTGGATGGTGCCGGAGCGGATCGGGAAACTGCCGCGCGGCCAGTAGGTGCCGGCGTTGTGCACCACCGGGACGGCCGGCACGCCGGCGCGCTCGGCGAGCATCGCGCCGCCCGGGTTGAACGGACCCAGGGTGCCGTGCGGCATGCGCGTGCCCTCGGGGAAGACCACCACCCACATGCCGTCGGCGAGCCGCTCGCGCCCCTGTTCGGCGACCTGGCGCAGCGCCTTGGTGTGGCCGCCACGGTCGATGGCGATCGGGCGCAGCAGCGCCAGGCACCAGCCGAACAGCGGCAGCCACAGCAGCGAGCGCTTCAGGACCCAGACCTGGGGCGGGAAGATCAGCTGGAAGGCGAGTGTCTCCCAGGCCGACTGGTGGTTGCTCAGCACCACGCAGGGGGTCGTCGGCAGGTGCTCGCGGCCAGTCACGGCGAAGGTCAGGCCGCAGGTCAGACGCAGCCAGGCCAGGGTCAGGCGTGCCCAGCGGGTGAGGATGGCGTAGCGCTGGTGCAGGGTCAGGAACGGCAGCACCGGCAACCACAGCTGGAAGGCGATGAGCAGGGCCCACTGGCCCAGGGTGAAGAGCACGGTTCGCGTCGCCGCCACGAAGTAGGCGCTGCCGCGCAGCTCACGCGCGGGGACGACCGCAGGGCTCACTGGGCGGCGCCGTCCGCATCGTCGAGCAGGGCGTCGACGAAAGCGTTGAGGTCGTCGTGCACGGCGCACCGGGCGGGCGGCGGGTCGGCCACGTCGACGTGGCTGGCCAGCGCCGCCGGCCGGGCGCCGAAGTCGCGCACGGTGGCGAGGTCGGTTCCGGCGGCGAACACGCCGTGCAGCTGGGCGGGCGTGACGCGCCAGCGCTCGACGGCCTCGGTGAGCACGTCGCCGAGCCCCTGCGGACCCGGGGGCCGGTGGAAGAAGGCGACCACCTGACCGCCGGTGAGGTTGGCGTGCCGCTGCAGGTCGGCGGCGACGTCACTGCCAGGCGCGCTGTCGGCGAGGATCACCGCGACGGGGTGCCCGGCATGGGCGAGCCGCGCCAGGGCGTCGAAGCAGCACGGTTCCGAGGACGGGTCGCCGCGCAGCACGGCCTCGGTGAGGATGACCAGTCGTGAAGGCATGCGCGCGACCGCCGGTTCAGGTCTGCAGCCGCGACAGGTCGGCGACGCGCAGGAACAGGGTCGCCATCTGGCCGAGCAGTGCCAGGCGGTTGGCGCGCACCGCCGGGTCGTCGGCCATGACCATGACCTCGTCGAAGAAGCGGTCGACCGCGGGACGCAGGCCGGCGAGCTCGGCAAGGGCGGCGCGGTAGTCGCCCATGGCGAGGTCCGGTTCGACGGCCGCGGCGTGGCTGGCTAGGGCCTCGGCGAGGGCGCGCTCGGCCGGCTCCTCGAGCAGGTCGAGGTCCGGTTCGCGCGGCGTCTCGGCCCCGGCCTGGCGGAGGATGTTGCGCACCCGCTTGTTGGCCGCGGCCAGGCTCTCCGCCTCGGGCAGGTCGCGGAACGCGGCGACGGCGCGCAGGCGACGGTCGAAGTCGAGCGGCCGCGTCGGGCGCAGTGCGACGACGGCCTCGAACAGGTCGGGGCCGAAGCCAGCGTCGAGGTAGTGACCGCGCAGCCGGTCGAGCAGGAACTGGTGGACCGTCTCCTCGATGTCGGGCGCGTCGAGTCGCGTGCCCAGCTGCTCGCGCGCGAAGGCGATCAGCTCGGCGAGGTCGAGCTCGAGTCCGCCCTCGAGGACGATGCGCAGCACGCCGAGCGCGGCGCGGCGCAGGCCGTAGGGATCGCGATCGCCGCTCGGGCGCTGGCCGATGCCGAAGATGCCGACCAGCAGGTCGAGCCTGTCGGCCAGCGCGACGGCGCGTCCGGCCGGGGTCGCCGGCAGGGCGTCGCCGGCGAAGCGCGGCAGGTACTGCTCCTCGAGCGCCACCGCGACCGCCTCGGGCAGGCCGTCGTTGCGTGCGTAGTAGCGACCCATGGTGCCCTGCAGTTCGGGGAACTCCCCGACCATCTGGGTCAGCAGGTCGCACTTGGCCAGCCGACCGGCCAGGCGCGCCGCGCCGGGGTCGCCGTCGGTCAGTTCGCTGATCCGTGCCGCCAGGGCACTGATGCGCTGGGCGCGGTCGTGCAGCGAGCCGAGTTTATCCTGGAAGACGACCTTGGCCAGGCGGGGTTCCAGGTCAGTGAGCGCTTGCTTTCGGTCCTGGTTCCAGAAGAACTCGGCGTCGGCGAAGCGCGGCCGGATGACCCGCTCGTTGCCGCGGCGGACCGTCTCCGGGTGGCGGCTGTCAATGTTGCTGACGGTGATGAAGTGGGGGCGCAGCGTGCCGTCGCTGTCGACCACGGGGAAGTATTTCTGGTTGCCCTGCATGGTCGAGACCAGCGCCTCGGGCGGGACGTCGAGGTAGCGCGACTCGAAGGTCCCGGCGAGCGCGACCGGCCATTCGACCAGCGCGGTCACTTCGTCGAGGAGGGCGCTATCGATCACCGCACGTCCGCCGCACGCCACGGCCTGCGCCTCGACCTGTGCGCGGATGGCCTCGCGCCGTTCGGTGAAGTCGACCAGCACGCGGCCCGGTTCGCGCAGCCGCTCGACGTAGGCGCCGGCGTGGTCGAGTTGCAGGTCTCCGGGGGCGTGGAAGCGGTGGCCGCGGCTCACGCGCCCGGTCTCGAGCCCGAGGACGCGGCCGGGCACGACGTCGGCTCCGAGCAGCATCACGACCCAGTGCACCGGACGAACGAACTCCTCCTCGCGCGCCCCCCAGCGCATGCGCTTGGGCACCGGCAGCGCGGCGAGCGCCGCCTCGACCAGCTCCGGCAGCAGCGCGGCGGTCGGCTGGCCCGCAACCGCGCGGCGCGCGACCAGCCAGGCGCCCTTGTCGGTCTCGAGCCGTTCGAGCTCCGCCACCGCGCAGCCGCACGAGCGGGCGAAGCCCTGCGCGGCCTTGGTCGGGTTGCCCTCGGCGTCGAAGGCTGCCGTCAGGGCCGGCCCGCGCCGTTCCTCGACCCGGTCGGCCTGGGCGGTGGCGAGCGCCTCGACCTGCACCGCGAGGCGGCGTGGTGAGCCGAGCGCGCGCGCCTCGCCGTGCACCAGGTCGGCCTTGTCGAGGCCGGCGACCAGACCGTCACGGAACGCCTCGGCGAGGCGGGCGAGCGCCTTGGGCGGCAGCTCCTCGGTGCCGATCTCGACCAGCAGCGTGGCTTGGTCAGCCATGGGCCACCTCCGCGTCACGCTGCAGCATCGGGAAGCCCAGCGCCTCGCGCGAGTCGAAATAGGCCTGGGCGACGTCGCGCGCCAGCGCGCGCACGCGCAGGATGAAGCGCTGCCGCTCGGTCACCGAGATGGCGTGGCGGGCGTCGAGCAGGTTGAAGGTGTGCGACGCCTTGAGCACCTGTTCGTAGGCGGGCAGTGGCAGGCCGGCGTCGATCAGCTTGCGGCTCTCCGCCTCGCAGGTGTCGAACCAGCCGAACAGCTTGTCGGTGTCGGCGTGCTCGAAGTTGTAGGCCGACATCTCGACCTCGTTCTGGTGGAAGACGTCGCCGTAGGTGACGGCGCCGAGCGGTCCCCGTGTCCAGACCAGGTCGAACACGCTCTCGACCCCCTGCAGGTACATGGCGATGCGCTCGAGCCCGTAGGTGAGTTCGCCGGTCACCGGGCGGCAGTCGAGGCCGCCGACCTGCTGGAAGTAGGTGAACTGGGTCACCTCCATGCCGTTGAGCCACACCTCCCAACCGAGCCCCCAGGCGCCGAGGGTGGGCGATTCCCAGTTGTCCTCGACGAAGCGGATGTCGTGCTCGAGCGGGTCGATGCCGAGGCCGCGCAGGGAGTCGAGGTAGAGTTCCTGGATGGCGTCGGGGGAGGGTTTGAGCACCACCTGGTACTGGTAGTAGTGCTGCAACCGGTTGGGGTTGTCACCGTAGCGGCCGTCGGTGGGACGGCGCGACGGCTGCACGTAGGCGGCACGCCACGGCTCCGGTCCGATGGAGCGCAGGAAGGTCGCCGGGTGGAAGGTGCCGGCACCGACCTCCATGTCGTAGGGCTGCACGATCACGCAGCCGTGTCCGGCCCAGAAGGCCTGCAGGGCGTCGATCAGGCCCTGGAAAGTGTCCGGGCCGGTACCGGGTCGGGTGTCACTGGACAAGACGTCCCTCTCAAGCGGTTGTTTCACAAGGCGCGGAAGTATAGCCCGCCGTTCTCACGCGCGTCAGCCGCTCAGGCGGAGACGAGGGTGAAGCCGGCGCGCTTGAGGTAGCGGCGCTCCCCGTCGAGATCGGCGCGCGTCAGCGGGTGGCCGTCGAGCCAGCCGTCGGGGAAGCGCAGCTGCACCACGTCGCCCGCCTCGGTCAGTTGTATGGCGGGCAGCGGCTGGCTCGAGCGGCTGCGGTTGAGGAGCGCGGCCAGGCGCAGCAGCAGCGCCAGGCGGCGTGCGGCGGTGACGCGGTCGGGCGCCAGCTTGCGGAACTCCAGGCCGGGGAACTTGCGCCGGTGGCCGCGCACCAGTGCGGCGAGCAGCTGCTGCTCCTGGCGCGAGAAGCCGGCCAGGTCGGCGTAGGTCAGCAGGTAGGCGCCGTGGCGGTGGAACTGGTTGTGGGCCACCGACAGGCCGATCTCGTGCAGCCGCGCCGCCCACTCGAGCATCTGCCCGTCCTCGCCGTCGAGACCCCAGCCCGCGGCGACCTGTTCGAACAGGGTGCGTGCGGTCGCCGCGACGCGTGTCGCCTGGACCGGGTCGCAGTGCATGCGCTCGAACAGGTCGTCGACGCTCTTGCCGCGCACGTCGTCGTGGCGGATGCGTCCGAGAAGTTCGTAGAGCAGACCCTCGCGCAGCGCACCGTCGGCGACCTGCATGCGCTCGATCTGCAGGGTGTCGAACGAGGCCGCCAGGATCGCGACCCCGCTGGGGAAGATCGGGGCACGGTCGCGCCGCAACCCCTCGAGGTCGAGCTTGTCGACGTGGCCCCGGGAGAGCAGCGCCGAGCGCAGGCTGTCGAGCCCGGCGCGGGTGATGGTGCCGTCGCCCCAGCCGTTGGCCTGCAGCACGCGGGCGATGGCGAGGATGGTCCCCGATGCCCCGATGGCGCTGCTCCAGCCGACCTGGCGGTAGAAGGTCTCGATGGTTTGCAGCTCCTGCCGGGCGGCCAGTTCGGCCTTGTTCAACGCCTGCTTGGTGATGCGCCCCTTGGCGAAGTGCTGCTTGGCGAAGCTGACGCAGCCCATGAACAGGCTTTCGCGGTAGAACGGCTCCGAGCGCATGCCGATGATGTACTCGGTGCTGCCACCACCGATGTCGATGACCAGCCGCTGGCCGCGGTCGTCGGCGATGCTGCCGGCGACGCCGAGGTAGATCAGGCGCGCCTCCTCGCGCCCGGCGATCACCTCGATCGGGTGGCCGAGCGCCTGTTCGGCCCGGGCCAGGAAGGCGTCGCTGTTGCGCGCCATGCGCAGCGTGTTGGTGCCGACCGCGCGCACGCTGCCGGGCGGCTGGTCGCGCAGCCGCTGGCCGAACCGGCCGAGGCAGGCCAGCGCCCGCTCGCAGGTCTCCGGGGTGAGCCGCTTGTAGCGGTCGAGCCCGGCGCCGAGCTGCACCTGTTCGCGCAGCCGGTCGACGACGCTGACCTTCTCGCCCTCGAGGCGGGCGATGATCATGTGGAAGCTGTTGGAGCCGAGGTCGACGGCGGCGATGTAGTCGAACGGGGGCGGCATGGAGGGCGCGGCTCCTCGTCGGTAAGTGCGCGGGGTGGACGATCGGATATCATTTAACCACGGTTCGGCGACATGGCGCCGGCAGTGAGCAACCGATGGCCAAGAACCTCAAGAATGCCAAGAGCAGCAAGACCCAGGTGGTGGACAGCCGCACCGGGGCCTGCATGCCCTACCTGCGTGGCATCCTGACCCGCTCCCTGCAGACCGCCGGGCTTGGCTTCAACGACGCCTACAAGCTGGCGACCTGGCTGCGTCGCGAACTCGACAGCGTCGACGAGATCACCAGCGACGCGCTGCGCGCCAAGGTCGCCAAGCGCCTCGGCGAGAGGCACGGCGAGGCGATCCGCGACTGCTACCTGCAGCCGCAGGAGCACGTGCCCACGGTCATGGTGCGCGACACCGACGGCCAGACCACCCCGTTCACCGCGGGGCGGCTGGCACGCGCGCTGGAGTCGGCGACCCTGGCCGCCGACCAGGCCGAGGCGGTGGCCAGCCGCATCCAGGTCCAGCTGCAGCGAATGGCGGTGGGAGAGGTCTCGACCGAGCAGATCCGCCACCTGGTCCACCACGACCTCACCACCCATCACGGCGAGGAGGTGGCGCACCGCTACCTGGTGTGGCTGGAGTTCCTGCGCAGCGGGCGGTCGCTGGTGCTGCTGATCGGCGGCATCAACGGTGTCGGCAAGAGCACCATCGCCGCCGAGCTCGCGCACCGGCTGGAGATCGTGCGCACCCAGTCGACCGACATGCTGCGCGAGGTGATGCGGCAGCTGACCTCGAAGCAGCTGCTGCCGGCAATTCACACCTCGAGCTTCCGCGCATGGAGCGCCCTGCCCGCCGGCTACCTCGCCACCAACGGCGGCGAGGATCTGATGATCGACGGCTTCCTGACCCAGTCAGAGCAGGTCGGCGTTGCGGTCGAGGCGGTGCTGCGACGGGCGTTGTCGGAGCGGGTGGCGATGATCATCGAGGGCATCCACGTCCACCCGGCCTACATGCAGAGCGTGGTGCGCGACGACGACGCGATCGTCGTGCCGTTCATGCTGGCCAACCTCGACCCCGAGCAGCTGAAGAAGCAGCTGCGCGGGCGCGCGATGGATGCGCCGAACCGGCGGGCCGAGCGCTACCTGAAGAACTTCGACACCATCTGGCAGCTGCAGTCCTTCCTGCTCGCCGAGGCCGACCGCTGCCACGTGCCGATCCTCTCCGACTGGGCCAACGTCAAGGCGGTCGACCAGGCGATGGACATGGTCTTCACCATGCTCGGGCGGCAGTTCGAGGGCCGCAAGCTGCGCCGGCAGGCTAGCTGAACACGCCCTTCAGGAAGAAGAAGACCAGCGCGGCGAGCACGCCGGCGATCGGCAGGGTCACGACCCACGAGATGATGATGCCGCCGATCACGCGCAGGTTCAGTGCCGCGAGGCCGCGCGCGAGCCCGACACCCATCACCGCGCCGACCGCGATGTGGGTGGTCGATACCGGCAGACCGGTGCGCGAGGCAAGCACCACGGTGGTCGCCGCGGCGAGCGTCGCGCAGAAGGCGCGACTCGGGGTCAGCTCGGTGATCTCGGTGCCGACGGTCTTCATCACCCGGTAGCCCATGGTGGCCAGGCCGACGACGATGCCGGCGCCACCGAGCAGCAGGATCCAGATCGGCAGTGCCGCCTTCTGCGCCACCTCGCCGCCGGACTGCACGATGCTCACCACCGCGGCCATCGGGCCGATGCCGTTGGCGACGTCGTTGGAGCCGTGGGCGAAGGCCATGGCGCAGGCGGTGAACAGCATCATCGGCACGAACACCTTCTCCACGCTCGCGAAGTGGAAGTCGCGGTTGTCCTCGGCGACGTACTTGATGCGGTCGATCAGCACCCAGCCGATGCCGGCCACGGCCAGGCCGATCACCGCGGCGACCGCGAAGCTGGCACCGACCGACAGGTCGACGTTGAGGTGCTTGAGCCCCTTCCACAGCGTGACCAGCGAGATGATGAAGCCGACCAGGAAGATGTAGGCCGGACCCCAGCGGCGTGCGCTGTCGAACGGCTTGTCGGTGTCGAGGATCAGCTTGCGGATGCTGTGCATGAGCAGCAGCGCGATCAGCCCGCCGAGCAGCGGCGACACCAGCCAGCTGGCGACGATGCCGCTGATCTTGCCCCACTTGACCGCATCCATGCCGATGCCGACCACGGCGAAGCCGACGATGGCGCCGACGATGGAATGGGTGGTCGAGACCGGCCAGCCCTTGGTCGAAGCGATCATCAGCCAGACCGCTGCGGCGAGCAGCGATGCGAGCATGCCGTAGACCAGCAACTCGGGCTGGTCGGCGATCGCGCCGGCGTCGATGATGCCCTTGCGGATGGTGCTGGTGACGTGGCCACCGGCGAGCACCGCCCCGGCGAACTCGAACACCGCGGCGATGATGATCGCCTGCTTGATGGTGATGGCGCGCGAGCCGACCGAGGTGCCCATGGCGTTAGCGACGTCGTTGGCACCGATGCCCCAGGTCATGTAGAGACCGAAGACCAACGCCAGGGCGATCAACCAGCTGCCGTGCTGGGCCAGGATGTCCATGGTTCGTTTCCTTGGTGGGAGCGTGGGCGCTCAGCGCGCCGCGAGGATCAGACGCAGGCGGTTGCCGACCTTCTCGGCGTAGTCGGCGAGGTCGCCGATCCACTCGATCAGCTGGTACCAGAAAATCACCGTGACCGGCTTCATCTGGTCTTCGTTACGGAACAGCAGGCGGGTCAGTTCGATGCCGAGGGTGTCGGTCTCGTCCTCGATGCGCCCGAGCTCGCCGATCATGTTGAGCACGTCGCTGCGCTCCTTGCCGCCGAAGCCCATCTCGAGCAGCTCGTCGAGCTCCTCGATCACCCGGTGCGACTGGTGGCAGGCGGCGACGCAGCGCTCGACCAGCACGCCGAGCGGGTCCTTCATGGTGTCGATGAGCTCCATCGGGCGTTCCACCAGCAGGCCGGCGATGTCCTGCGCGGTGTCGGCGATGGAGTCCTGCATGTCGAGCACCTCGAGCAGGTCGCGGCGATCGACCGGCAGGAACAGGCTCTTGGGCAGGTGCTCGCGCAGCTCGTTCTTGATCTTGTCGGCCTGTTCCTCGAGGGCGAAGATGCGCTCCTGGGCTGCCACCAGCCGCGCGTGGTCGTCCTTGCACAGAGCGTCGAACAGCTCCGGGACGACGTCGACGCAGTCGATCACCGCGCGCATGTGCTGCTGCATGGCGGTGAACGGCGAGCGGCCGAACAGGTTGGTGAAGGGGCTCAGGGCCATCGTGTCCTCCTTGTGGGCGACCCGGCGCCGGGTCACGGGTCCTCGTGCCCGGCTGGTCACCGGGCCGGCAAATTCCCCTAACATTATGATCGGCCTCCAGCAGAGAATGCCAGCATGAGCGACCGCTACGCCGTGGTCGGCGACCCGATCGCCCACAGCCGTTCGCCGCAGATCCACGCCCGCTTCGCGGCGCAGACGGGCCAGCGGTTGACCTACACGGCGATCCGTGTCCCGGCCGGCACCCTGGCCGACGCGGTCGCCGCGTTCGCCGCCGCCGGCGGCCGTGGGCTCAACGTCACCGTGCCGCTGAAGGAGGAGGCCTACCTGCTCGCCGCGACGCATTCGCCGCGCGCCGCGCGCGCCGGCGCGGTCAACACCCTGCGCCTCGACGGCGACGGGGCGCCGTTCGGCGACAACACCGACGGCGTCGGCCTGGCACGCGACCTGGCCGACAACCTCGGCGTGGCGCTCGCCGGGCGCACGCTGCTGGTGCTCGGCGCCGGCGGCGCGGCTCGCGGCATCCTCGCGCCGCTGCTCGCCGCCGGCCCGGCGCGGCTGGTGGTCGCCAACCGCACGGCGGACCGTGCGACGGCCCTGGCCACGGCGTTCGCCGACCTCGGTCCGGTGGAGGGAGGCGGTTTCGCAGCCCTCGCCGGCGGTCGCTTCGACGTTGTGATCAACGCCACCGCGGCCAGCCTGCAGGGCGCCGCCCCGGCGCTGCCCGCGTCGCTCGACGTGGCCGGCGGCTTCGCCTACGACCTGGTCTATGCGCGCGAACCGACCGCGTTCCTGCGCTGGGCGGAGGGCCGGGGGGTCGCCGGCACGGCCGACGGTCTGGGCATGCTGGTCGAGCAGGCTGCGGAGTCGTTCCTGGTCTGGCGCGGCGTGCGCCCGGAGACGGCGCCGGTGATCGCCGCGCTGCGCGCGGAGCACGCCTCGGCGTAGGCGGGACCTCGCCACGGGGCGTCGAGAGGCCGATGGGCGGGCGTGAGCCCTGCAGCCACCCCTTGGGCCAACGCCCGGCTTGCGACCCGGACGGGCCGCACTCGCTCAGCGCATGGTCACCAGCTCCTCGGCGCTGGTCGGGTGGATGGCGACGGTGTCGTCGAAGTCGCGCTTGGTCGCCCCCATGCGCATCGCCACGGCGAAGCCCTGGAGCATCTCGTCGGCGCCAGGGCCGATCACGTGGCAGCCGACCACCTTCTCCTGAGCGCCGACGCAGACCAGTTTCATGGCCGTCGCCACCGGGTGCGGGGTCAGGGCGTTGTACATCGCCGTGAAGCGGGTCTGGTAGACCTTCACCGCGTCGCCGTGGGCCTCGCGCGCGGCGTCCTCGGTCAGGCCTGCGGTGCCGATCGGCGGGTGGCTGAAGACCACGGTCGGGATCAGGCCGTAATCGAGGTGGCGGTCTGGCTGGCCGCCGAACAGGCGATCGGCGAGGCGCCGCCCGGCGGCGATGGCGACCGGGGTCAGTGCGGCGCGCCCGGTGACGTCGCCGAGGGCGTAGACCCCGTCGACGTTGGTGTTCTGGTAATCGTCGGTGGTCACGAAGCCGTGCGCGTCGGTGGCGACGCCGGCCGCCTCGAGGCCGAGGCCCGCTGTGCGCGGGCGGCGTCCGATCGCCCAGAGCAGCGCATCGAACGGCCCGAGTTCCTGGCCGCCGTCGGTCACCAGCGTCAGGGAGGCGTCGGCCGCGCGGCGCACCTCGGCGACCTGCGTGCGGGTGAGCAGGCGCACCCCGCTCTCGCCGAGGGCCTCCATCAGCGTCTCGCGCAGCATGGCGTCGAACTCGCGCAGCACGTGGCCCTTGCGCACCAGCAGCGTCACCTCGCTGCCCAGCCCGTTGAGCAGGCCGGCGAGTTCGACGGCGATGTAGCCGGAACCGACCACGGCGACGCGCCGCGGCTGCGTGTCGAGGGCGAAGAAGCCGTCCGAGGTGATGCCGTGACCGGCGCCCGGGACGTCGGGGACCACCGGCTCCCCGCCGGGGGCGAGGGCGAGGTGGTCGGCGGTGTAGCGGGTGCCGTCGACCTCGACGGTGTGCGCGTCGAGCAGCCGCGCGGTGCCGCGCAGCAGGTCGATGCCGGAGTCTGCGAGGTAGTTGCCGTACCAGTCGTTGATGCCGCCGACGTAGCGGTCGCGCGCCGCCTTGAGCCGGCCCCAGTCGAACGCGTGGCCGTGCAGCGTGAAGCCGTAGCCGGCCGCGTCGTCGAGGGCGTGGGCCAGCCCCGCGCCGAACCACATCACCTTCTTCGGCACGCAGCCCACGTTGACGCAGGTGCCGCCGAGACGCCCCGCCTCGATGATGGCGCAGCGCCGGCCGTGCAGCGCCGCGCGCTCGGCGACCGACAGGCCGCCGCTGCCGGCGCCGATGGCGATCAGGTCGTAGTGTCGGGTCATGGGCACCTCGGGTCTCGGGTCGGAATGGTCGTGGCGGGGGCTGCCGGCATTCGATTCCGCGCTAGTATAGAGGGCCTACGGTTCCCTTCCGCGACAGGAGAGTCAGCCCATGGACGTCGGCACCTTCATCTTCCTCGGCCTGCTCGTCGTGGTCGTCGTCTACGGCATCACGCTCTACAACAACCTGGTGACGCTCAAGCACAACGTCGGCAAGGCGTGGTCGAACATCGACGTCCTGCTCAAGCAGCGCCACGACGAACTGCCCAAGCTGGTCGAGACCTGCAAGCAGTACATGGGCTACGAACAGGAGACCCTGGAGCGGGTGATGAAGGCCCGCTCGGCGGTGGCCGCGGCACGCGAGGCGGGCAACGTCGGCGCGCTGGGCGCGGCGGAATCGCAGCTGCGCCTCGGGCTCGGCAACCTGTTCGCGGTGGCCGAGGCGTATCCGGATCTCAAGGCCAACGAGTCGTTCCAGCACCTGCAGGCGCGCATCAGCGGACTGGAGAACGCCATCGCCGACCGCCGCGAGTTCTACAACGAGTCGGTCAACGTCAACAACATCCGCATCGAGCAGTTCCCCGACGTGATCATCGCGCGGCTGCTGGCGTTCAAGGCCTTCGAGCTGCTCGAGTTCAGCGAGGAGGAGAAGGCCGACGTCGACATAAAGACGCTCTTCTCCTGAGCGCCCCATGGCCGACAGCATCCTCGCCGCCAGCCCGGGCGAGTTCTGGTTCTCGATCGCCCTGCTCGGCGCCATGGCGCTGGCCGCGCTCTACGGCCTGTTCCGCTTCTTCACCCGGGCCAGGCTGATCGAGGACACGCCGACCTCGAAGATCCGCTCCGCAGCGCAGGGCTACCTCGAACTCAACGGGCTCGCCGAGCCGCTCGACGGCGAGCCGATCGTCGCGCCGCTCTCCAAGCTGCAGTGCGTCTGGTACCGCTACAAGGTCGAGGAGCACCAGCGCCACGGCCACAGCTTCGGCACCCGGCGCAACCGCGACCGCTGGCGCACCCTCGAGCATGGCACCAGCGACGGGCTGTTCCGGCTGCGCGACGAGACCGGAGCGTGCCTGATCGACCCCGAGGGGGCCGAGGTGACGCCCTCGGTGCACCAGGTCTGGTACGGCGACAGCCCCCACCCCGACGGGGCTCCCTACGCCGGCGAGGAGGGTGGCATGGGCGCGCGTCTCGGCATTGGCGTGAGCCTCGGTCTGGGGCGCTACCGCTACACCGAGGAGCGGATCATGCCGGCGACCGACCTCTACGCCATCGGCCAGTTCCGCACCGTGGGCACCGGCGGCGGCGACCGCAACGCCGAGGTCGGGGCCGTGCTGCGTGACTGGAAGCGCGACCAGGCCGAGCTGCTCGGGCGCTTCGACGCCGACGGCGACGGCGCCATCGACCCGCAGGAGTGGGATGCCGCGCGGCGCGCGGCCGAGGCCAAGGTCGACACCGAGATGCGCGAGAGGGCGCAGGCGGCGCCGGTCAGCGTGCTCGCCAACCCCGGGATCTCGCGCCGGCCGTTCATCCTCTCGATCGAGTCGCAGCGCGACCTGGCGCGACGCCTGCGGCTGCTCGCCGGCGCCTGTCTGGTCGTGTTTCTCGGCGGCGGAGCCCTGGTGGCGTGGGCGGCCGGCATGCGCCTCGGCGGGGGCTGACGCGCGGTGCGCATCGCCACCTGGAACGTCAACTCGATCCGCGCGCGTCTCGACCACCTGCTGGCCTGGCTCGCGGCCGAGCGCCCCGACGTGGTCTGCCTGCAGGAGACCAAGGTGGTCGATGCCGACTTCCCGCACGGGCCCCTTGCAGGGGCCGGCTACCGCGCCGAGTTCAGCGGCCAGAAGAGCTACAACGGCGTCGCGGTGCTGGCGCGCGGCGACCTCGAGCCCGTCGACCCGGTGCGCGAACTGCCCGGTGACGACGACCCGCAGCGGCGCTACCTCGCGGTCACGGTCGGCGGGGTGCGGGTGATCAACGTCTACGTGCCCAACGGCAGCGAGGTCGGCAGCGACAAGTACGCCTACAAGCTCGCCTGGCTGGCGCGGCTCGCCGCGCACGTCGGGGTGGAAGCGGTCGCGTACCCGCGGCTGCTGCTGACCGGCGACTTCAACATCGCCCCGGCCGACCTCGACGTCCACGACCCCGAGCTGTGGCGTGACCGGATCCTGTGCAGCGGCCCGGAACGCGACGCCTACCGTGCCATCGAGGCCCACGGCCTGGTCGACCTGTTCCGCCGGCTCCATCCCGACGACCCGGGGTTCAGCTGGTGGGACTACCGCATGAACGCCTTTCGCCGCGATCGCGGCCTGCGCATCGACCTGGTGCTGGTCAGCGAGGCGCTGGCGTCGCGGGCACGCGCGTGCCGGGTCGACCGCACGCCGCGCGGCTGGGAGAAGCCCTCCGACCACGCGCCGGTGGTGGCGCGGTTCGACCTCGACGACTGACCCTCCGCGACCGGGGCGGTCGCTGCTGCGGGCTGGGCCGGTCGATCAATCTGCGACCGGCCTCAGCAGCGCGGCAGCTTGACCTCCGCGAACAGTTCCGCGCGCGCCTCGGCGGTCGGCGCGGCGAGGGCGGCGTCGACCGTGCGCCGGTCGAGGTGCGGGGCGAACAGGGCCATGAAGTCGTAGACGTAGCCGCGCAGGAAGCTGTTGCGGCGCAGGCCGATGCGGGTCATGGAGTCGTGGAACAGGTGGCTGGCGTCGAGCGCGCACAGGTCGGTGTCGTGTGCGGGATCGAAGGCCATGCTGGCGATGATGCCGACGCCGAGGCCCAGGCGCACGTAGGTCTTGATCACGTCGGCGTCGGTCGCGGTGAAGGCGACGCGCGGGGTGAGCCCCTCGCGGTTGAACGCCTCGTCGAGACGCGAGCGGCCGGTGAAGCCGAACACGTAGGTCAGGATCGGGTACTCGGCGATCGCCGCGAGTGTCAGCGGGCGCGCCTCGCGCAGCGGGTGGTCGCACGGCACGACGATGCTCCGGTTCCAGAGGTAGCACGGCAGCATCACCAGGTCCTCGAAGTGCTCCATCGCCTCGGTGGCGATGGCCAGGTCGATCGCCCCTTCGGCGGCCATGCCGGCGATCTGCATCGGGGTGCCCTGGTGCAGCTGCAGCGCCACCTCGGGGTAGCGGCGCACGAAGGGGCCGACCACCCGGGGCAGCGCGTAGCGCGCCTGGGTGTGGGTGGTGGCGATGGAGAGCGTGCCGCGCTTCTCGTCGACGTAGTCGGCCGCGGCACGGCGGATGTTGTCGACCCCCTCGAGCACCTCGCCGGCCATGCGCACGATCTCGCGCCCGGCGGTGGTCAGGCTCGTCAGGTGCTTGCCGCTGCGTTCGAAGATCTGCACCCCGAGCTCGTCTTCGAGCTGGCGCACCTGCTTGCTGACCCCGGGCTGGGAGGTGAACAGGGCCTCGGCCGCGGCCGAGACGTTGAGTCCCTGCCGGGTCACCTCGACGATGTAGCGCAGCTGCTGGAGCTTCACGGCGGGCTCGTGGGGCGGGCGTCGCCGGCGGTGCGCTGTCGGCGGGGCGCCGGGAGCCGGCGCAGCGGGTCGAAGCGGTGGCGCTCGACGCGCCAGGCGGCGGCCGAGGCGGTCAGCACCAGACAGCCCGGCCCGCCGAAGGTGCGGTACTTGCCGGCCGCGCCGGGGTTGAGGACCCACGGCAGGGCCTCGCAGTCACATACCTGGCGGTGGCTGTGGCCGACGACGATGGCGCGCGCGTCGGGGAAGCGCTTGCGCAGCCGCTGGTGACGCTCGTAGAGCGGCCCGGAGCGGTGGCCGTGGATTACCACCAGCCGGCCGCCGGGCAGGTCGAACTCGACCAGCCGTGGCAGCTCGTCGAGCCCGGCGGTGTCCTTGCCGGACCAGTCGCGCGGCGTGTCGTTGTTGCCACGCACGACCACCACCCGGCCCAGCCGTGGCTGCAGCTCGCGCAGCACGCCGAAGCCGCCGATGTCGCCGCCGTGCACGGCGATGTCGCACGCCTCGACCAGCGCGGCGATGCGCGGGTCGAGGAAGCCGTGGGTGTCCGACAGCAGCGCGACGCGCAAGCTCTGACCCGGTTCGCTCATGGGCCCAGTCTGGCGCGGCGCGTGGGGATCGGCAAGCAACCGCTCTGCCGGCGTGGCGCTTCGTTATCCCGTCACATACGGTTATGCTAGCCCTACACCCCGGCAAGAGTGGCCGCGAGGCCGTCAAAAATGAGCGCACGCACGGCGTCGGTCCGCCGCGATACCAACGAGACCCAGATCGAGGTCCGCGTCGATCTCGACGGCAGCGGGCGTGCGGAACTCGCCACCGGCTTGCCGTTCCTCGACCACATGCTCGACCAGGTGGCGCGCCACGGGCTCGTCGACCTGAAGGTCGACGCCAAGGGCGACCTCGAGATCGACGGCCACCACACCGTCGAGGACATCGGCATCACCCTCGGCCAGGCGGTCGCGCAGGCGCTCGGCGACAAGCGCGGCATCCGCCGCTACGGCCATGCCTACGTGCCGCTCGACGAGGCGCTGTCGCGTGTGGTGCTCGATCTCTCCGGCCGGCCCGGGATGATCTGGCGGGTCGCGTTCCCGCGTGCCCGGGTCGGCGAGTTCGACACCGAGCTGTTCCACGAATTCTTCCAGGGCTTCGTCAACCATGCCCAGGCGACGCTGCACGTCGACGCGTTGCGGGGCGAGAACGCGCACCACGTCGCCGAGACGGTGTTCAAGGCGTTCGCCCGCGCGCTGCGCATGGCGGTCGAGCCCGACCCGCGCATGTCCGGCGTCACGCCATCGACCAAGGGATCGCTCTGACCGCAGACCCGCGTCGGCGCAGCGCCCCGCAGCCATGAATACGATCGCGATCATCGACTACGGGATGGGCAACCTGCACTCCATCGCCAAGGCGCTGGAGCACGTCGCCGGCCGCCGCGTGCGCGTGACCGCCGTCGCGCGCGAGATCCAGACCGCCGAGCGGGTGGTGTTTCCCGGCCAGGGGGCGGCACGCGACTGCATGCACGAGATCCGTGCCGCCGGGCTGGTCGAGGTGATCCGCGAGGTCGCGGCGACCAAGCCGTTCCTGGGCATCTGCATGGGGTTGCAGGTGCTGCTCGAGCGCTCCGACGAGGGCGGCGGCGTCGACTGCCTGGGGCTGGTCGCGGGCCGCGTGCGCTTCCTGGGCGCCGGCGCCGACCCGGCCGCAGGGCGGCTCAAGATCCCGCAGATGGGCTGGAACCAGGTCGCGCAGAACGGTCCCCACCCGCTGTGGGAGGGGATCGACGACCTGAGCCGGTTCTATTTCGTGCACAGCTACTACGTCGATCCCGACGACCCCGCCCTGGTCGCCGGGATCACCGACTACGGGCGTCGCTATGCCTCGGTGCTCGCCCGGGACAACGTCTTTGCGGTGCAGTTCCACCCGGAGAAGAGCCAGCACGCCGGCCTGCGGCTGCTGGCGAACTTCGCCGCGTGGGACGGCAGCGCGCCATCCCGCGACAGCCAGGAGTGACGAGGAACCGACGATGCTGCTGATACCGGCGATCGATCTGAAAGACGGCAAGTGCGTGCGCCTGCGCCAGGGGCGCATGGACGATGAGACGGTGTTCTCCGACGATCCGGTGGCGGTCGCCGGGCGCTGGGTGGAGGCTGGCGCACGCCGGCTGCACATCGTCGACCTCAACGGCGCCTTCGCCGGCGAGCCGGTCAACGCCGAGGTGATCCACCGTATCGCCGAGGCCTACCCGGACCTGCCGATCCAGGTCGGCGGCGGCATCCGCGACGAGGAGACCGTGGTCTCCTATCTCGAGGCCGGGGTGCGCTTCGTGATCATCGGCACCAAGGCGGTGACCGTGCCGCACTTCGTCAACGACCTGTGCATGGAGTTCCCCGGGCACGTCATCGTCGGCCTCGACGCCAAGGACGGGCGCGCCGCGGTCGACGGCTGGTCGAAACTCTCCAAGCACGACGCCGTCGAGCTCGCCCAGCAGTTCGAGCAGGACGGCGTGGTCGCCATCGTCTACACCGACATCGGCCGTGACGGGATGATGAACGGCGTCAACGTCGAGGCGACGGTGCGCCTGGCCGAGGCGATCCACATCCCGGTGATCGCCTCCGGCGGGGTGCGCAGCCTCGATGACGTGCGCGCGCTGTGCGCGGTGGCCGACGCCGGCATCGTCGGCGCCATCACCGGGCGCGCCATCTACGAGGGCACGCTCGACCTGGCCGCGGGCCAGAAGCTGGCCGACGAACTCAGCGGCGATCCGTTCGAGGTCTGAGATGGGGCTGGCCAAGCGCATCATCCCGTGCCTCGACGTCGACCGGGGGCGCGTGGTCAAGGGCGTGCGCTTCGTCGACATCCGCGACGCCGGCGATCCGGTCGAGGTGGCGCGCCGCTACGACGCCGAGGGCGCCGACGAGCTCACCTTCCTCGACATCACCGCCAGCTCCGACGACCGCGACACCATGCTGCACGTGGTCGAGGCGGTGGCCGGCGAGGTGTTCATCCCGCTGACCGTCGGCGGCGGCATCCGCAGCCTCGACGACATCCGTCGCCTGCTCAACGCCGGTGCCGACAAGGTCTCGATCAACACCGCCGCGGTGCACGAC
>JBFIFF010000005.1:0-17626 GCA_041602955.1 Gammaproteobacteria bacterium
CCTGGCGGCAAACAGCGCGCGCGGGGTCAGGATCCCGGCGCCGGCGGCTACCGCGGCCGCGCTCGACGCCAGTGCGCCTTTCAGCAGGGTTCGGCGTTTAGTCGTCATGGGTAGTCTCTCTCCAGTGACTCGCACGCGCGACGCTAGAGCGTCCACACGTACTCGGTGATCTTGTCGATCTCGCTTTCGGAAACGATCGCGTGAGGCCCGAAGGGCGGCATGATGGTGGTGGGGTTCTTGACCCGCGCGTCGTAGATCTGGGCGCGCAGGGCCTGCTTGTCGGGAAACCGTGCCTTCATGGCGATCAGCGGCGGGCCAATGTTACCCGGCAGGCTGCCGTCGTCCATCATGTGGCAGGCGAGGCAGTTGCCCTTGCGGCGGTCGAAAGCGATTTTCTTGCCTTCGGCGACGACCGCCGGGTCTTGCGCCAGCGCGGTGCCGGTCAGGCCCATGCCGATAACCCCGAGCAACGCGGCAACACAAGCCGCCGCTACCAGGGTCTTCGCGGAATTGCGCATGCGTCTCCTCCTCGCTTGCGTTTAACGCTTGTACTCTGTCGTCCCGGGCAGGTCGCGGGTGTTGCCTGCCCGGCCACCGCGGCCGGCCGGAGGCCGGACGGCGGCTGGGCATAGAATACCGGGTCGTTGTCTCAACGCAAGCAGGATGCCCCGCTCTATCTCCAAAAGGATGGGCGAGCGCTTCGCTCAACCCCCCCTTTGGCGGAGGCGGGCGGCCAGTTGCTCGCGCAACTGCTCGATGCGCGCGGCGATGCGCAACGCGTTGGCGCTGCCGGGCTGGCTGAGCCCGGCGGCCTGTTCGAGGTGACGGATCGCGAGGCGCTGCTCGCCGAGCAATGCCGCGTGTTCGGCCAGCGACTCGAGGCTGCGGGCGCGCTGGCCGAGCTTGTCCTCGGCGCGCGCCAGGAGCTGATAGCTGCGTGCAGCGTGCATGCCGGGGAGCTTGAGCGCGGCTCGCAGCGAACGCGCCGCGCGGGTGTGGTCGCCACCGTCCTGCGCGGCGGTCGCGGCGCTCAGCAGCACCGGCAGGTTGTCGGGGTAGAGGTCGATCAGCTTGTCGAACCACGCCGCGCCGCTCGCGCTGCGCCCGGCGGCGTACTCGTTGGCGGCGTAGAGCAGGTTGTAATAAAGCTCGTCGGGCTCGGCGGCCAGCAGGTCGTCCGCGATGGTCCGCGCGCGCTCGTGCGCGCCCGCCAGGTGCGCGATCAGTGCCTGGGCGTAGAGGTTGAGCTCGCGGCGGCGCCCGGTGGCGGTGGGCAGTTCCTGCTCCAGCAGGCCGAGCAGCGCCGGGCGGTTGTTGCTGGTCAGCACGCGCAGACGGGCGCGCGCCAGGCGGAAACCCTGGCCGTCGATGCGCTGGTTGGGCCGGGTCAGGGAGTCCGCGCGCTGGCGGGCCTCCGCGACGCGGTTGCTGCTGAGCGGGTGGGTGCTGAGGTACTCGGGGCGGCCGGCGGCTTCGCCGGCGTGGCGCCGTTCGAGCAGGCTGAAGAATTCGACCATGCCGAGCGGGTCGAAGCCCGCCTGGGCCAGGAAGCGGATGCCGAGCCGGTCGGCCTCGTACTCGTTGGAGCGCGTGTAGTTGAGCTGCCACTGGCGCGAGGCCGCGATGCCGGTCGCCAGCGCAGCCTGGCTGGCCTGCGGGTTCTGCCCGCCGAGCAGGATGGCGGCGAGGATGGCGGCGGCCGCGGGCAGGCTGCTGCTCTGGGCCTCGGCGTAGGCGCGCGCGATGTGGCGCTGGGTCACGTGCGCGATCTCGTGGGCGAGCACGCCGGCGAGCTGGGCCTCGTTCTCGGTGGCGAGGATCAGCCCGCTGTTGACGCCGATGAAGCCGCCCGGCGCGGCGAACGCGTTCACCGCGGGGTCGTCGACGAGGAAAAACGTGAAGCCGGCGGCGGGTTGCCCGGTGGCGGAGGTCAGCGCAGCGCCGAGGGCCGTGACGTAGTCGTGCAGCAACGGATCCTGGATGACTTTCTCGTTGGCGAGCACGTGGCGCATCAGCGACTCGCCGAGTTCCCGTTCCTGGGCCGGCGAGAGCACCTGGTCGGCCGGGTCGCCCATCTGCGGCAGGTCGACTTCGCCCTGCCCGAGCGCCGCCGGCAGGCAGGCGGCGAGCGCCAGGGAGACGACCACCCGGCGCCAGGTGCCGGGACTGCTGCGGATCCGACGCCGGCCCGACGGCCGCGGATGAGTTGACTGCGACATCGCGCTAACCCTACCAGAGTGTTCCGGCGCGCGCCTGTGCACCCGCGCGACGGGCGGATTCCACGGCGGCGCGTCCCGGGTTGATTCGGGTTCGGGAATATAAGTAGACTCTAACATTGCGCACGCCGCCGGCCTGGCGTCGGTCAGCAGGGCGGGCCGGGGGGCCGGGGGTGCAGGCGCAACCTCCCCGGCAAATTGCGAGAAACAGCGGCCGCTGCGCGGGTGCGGCGCGGCGTACAGAAAAACCAGCAACGGGAGACGGGTGGATGACCGAATTCGATCAGGAACTGGACGCGACGGGGCTCAACTGCCCGCTGCCGATCCTGCGTGCCAAGAAGGCGTTGGCGGAGTTGACCAGCGGGCAGGTGCTGCGCGTCATCGCCACCGACCCGGGGTCGGTGAAAGACTTTGCCGCGTTCGCCAAGCAGACCGGGCACGCGCTCGAAGACTCCAGCGAGGACGGTGGCAAGTTCTATTTCCGGCTGCGCAAGTCCTGAGTTGCGGCGCCGGCGCCGCGGCCGCGCTGTGAAACCCGGTGTAACGCGGTGATTTCGCAGTAGAAAGGTATTACACTCCGACGTTCTGTGCGTTCCCCACGGGAGCGCACATTTTCGTTCGGCCGCGTGGGCCGGCTGCAGCTTTCCCCGCGACCGGGCAACTATACAGGTGTGGAGAATAGTGGTGGAACTGTCTGGCTCGGAGATCCTGGTCGAAGCCCTCAAGCGCGAGGGCGTAGAGTTCATATTCGGTTACCCGGGCGGGGCGGTACTGCACATCTACGATGCGCTCTACCAGCAGAAGGACATCCAGCACATCCTGGTACGCCACGAGCAGGGCGCGACCCACGCCGCGGACGGGTACGCGCGTGCGACCGGCAAGCCCGGTGTGGTGCTGGTGACCTCGGGGCCGGGTGCGACCAACGCCGTCACCGGGATCGCCACTGCGCACCTCGATTCCATTCCGCTGGTGGTGCTCACCGGCCAGGTGCAGCGCCAGTTCATCGGCAGCGACGCGTTCCAGGAGGTCGACGCGGTCGGCATCACCCGGCCGTGCGTGAAGCACAATTTCCTCGCCAACAGCCTGGAAGACCTGGCGTTGACCATCCGCAAGGCTTTCTACGTGGCGACCTCGGGGCGTCCCGGGCCGGTGGTGGTCGACATCCCCAAGGACATCACGGCGCCCAACGTCAAGATCCCCTTCGAGTACCCCGAGCACCTCGAGATGCGCTCCTACAACCCGGTGGTGAAGGGCCACCCCGGGCAGACGCGCAAAGCCGTCGACCTGCTGCTGTCGGCCAAACGGCCGATGATCTACAGCGGCGGCGGCGTGATCCTGAGCAACGCCTCCGAGGAACTGACCGAGATCACGCGCCTGCTCGGCTACCCGATCACCAACACCCTGATGGGGCTCGGCGCCTACCCGGGCACCGACCCGCAGTTCGTCGGGATGCTCGGCATGCACGGCACCTACGAGGCGAACATGGCGATGCACGACTGCGACGTGCTGATCGCCATCGGCGCGCGCTTCGACGACCGCGTCACCGGCAACATCGAGAAGTTCTGCCCCGAGGCCAAGATCGTCCACATCGACATCGACCCGGCGTCGATCTCCAAGAACGTCAAGGTCGACGTGCCGATCGTCGGCCCGGTCGGCCCGGTGCTCGACGACATGCTCAAGGTGCTGGCCGAGGGGGACCGCGAGCCCGACGCCGCGGCCATGGCCGAGTGGTGGGAGCGCATCGAGGGCTGGCGCGCCAAGAAATGCCTGACCTACGACTCCGCGAGCAAGCTGATCAAGCCGCAGATGGTGGTCGACAAGCTCTACCAGGTGACCGGCGGCGACGCCTTCGTCTCCTCGGACGTCGGCCAGCACCAGATGTGGGCGGCGCAGTACTACAAGTTCGACCTGCCGCGGCGCTGGGTCAACTCCGGTGGTCTCGGCACCATGGGCTTCGGGCTGCCGGCGGCCATGGGCATCCAGTTCGCCTACCCCGACGCGACGGTGGCCTGCGTCACCGGCGAGGGCAGCATCCAGATGTGCATCCAGGAGCTGTCCACCTGCAAGCAGTACAACCTGCCGATAAAGATCGTCAACCTGAACAATCGCTACCTCGGCATGGTGCGGCAGTGGCAGGAGTTCTTCTACCAGGGGCGCTACTCCATGTCCTACATGGACGCACTGCCCGACTTCGTCAAGCTCGCCGAGGCCTACGGCCACGTCGGCATGCGCATCGAGCAGCCGGGCGACGTCGAGGGCGCGCTGAAGGAGGCGATGGCGCTCAAGGACCGGCTGGTGTTCATGGACTTCATCACCGACCAGACCGAGAACGTCTACCCGATGATCCCGGCCGGCGGCGGCCTCAACGAAATGATCCTGGTGTAATCGGTCATGCGGCACATCATCTCGATCCTGCTGGAAAACGAGGCTGGCGCGCTGTCGCGGGTCTCCGGCCTGTTCTCCGCCCGCGGCTACAACATCGAGTCGCTCGCCGTGGCCCCGACCGAGGACCCGAGCCTGTCGCGCATGACCCTGGTCACGCGCGGCGACGACGCCATCATCGAGCAGATCACCAAGCAGCTGAACAAGCTGGTCGACGTGGTCAAACTGCAGGACCTGACCGAGGGGGCGCACATCGAGCGCGAGATGATGCTGGTCAAGGCGCGCGCGGTCGGCGCCGACCGTGAGGAGATCAAGCGCCTGATCGACATCTTCCGCGGCCGGGTCATCGACGTCACCGACACCACCTACACCATGGAGCTGACCGGCGACAGCGAGAAGCTCGACGCCTTCCTGCGCGCCCTCGACCCGAAGTTGCTGCTCGAGGTGGTGCGCTCCGGCTCCAACGGCATCGCGCGCGGCGAGCGCAGCCTGCGCGTCTGAATCTTCCACCACTGCACGATTCCCAGAAGGACTGACGAAGCATGAAGGTCTACTACGACAAAGACGCCGACCTCTCGATCATCCAGGGCATGAAGGTCGCGATCCTCGGCTACGGCTCCCAGGGCCACGCCCACGCGAACAACCTCAAGGACTCCGGCGTCGATGTGGTCGTCGGCCTGCGTCCCGGTTCCGGCTCGGTGGCCAAGGCCGAGAAGGCCGGGTTGACCGTGATGGCGCCCGAGGAGGCGGCCAAGGCGGCCGACCTGGTCATGGTCCTGGTCCCCGACGAGCACCAGGCAGCCCTGTACCGCGAGGTCATCGCGCCCAACCTCAAGCAGGGCGGGGCCCTGGCCTTCGCCCATGGCTTCAACATCCACTTCGGCCAGGTGGTGCCGCGCGCCGATCTCGACGTGTTCATGGTCGCCCCGAAGGGCCCCGGCCACCTGGTGCGCTCGACCTACACCCAGGGCGGCGGCGTGCCGAGCCTGATCGCCGTCTACCAGGACGCCTCGGGGCGCGCCAAGGAGACCGCGCTCTCCTACGCCTCGGCCAACGGCGGCGGCCGCGCCGGCGTCATCGAGACCACCTTCAAGGAAGAGACCGAGACCGACCTGTTCGGCGAGCAGGCGGTGCTGTGCGGCGGCTGCACGGCGCTGGTCCAGGCCGGTTACGAGACCCTGGTCGAGGCCGGCTACGCTCCGGAGATGGCCTATTTCGAGTGCTTGCACGAGCTCAAGCTGATCGTCGACCTGATGTACGAGGGCGGCATCGCCAACATGCGCTACTCGATCTCCAACACCGCCGAGTACGGCGATCTGACCCGTGGCCCGCGCGTCATCACCGAGCAGACCAAGGCGGAGATGAAGCGCATCCTGTCCGAGATCCAGAACGGCGAGTTCGCCCGGGAGTTCATCGCCGAGAATCAGGCCAACGCCCCGGTACTCAAGGCCAAGCGGCGCATCGGCCAGGAGCATTCGATCGAGGTGGTCGGCGAGAAGCTGCGCGGCATGATGCCGTGGATCCAGGCCGGCAAGATCGTCGACAAGAGCCGGAACTGACCCGCCCGCGCGGCTCCTCGGCGGGCGTCCGCACCGAGCGCCGCACAGCGTGATCGTCCGCGAGGGCAGGCCGCTGGTCGGCGCGCTGGCCTGTCTGGCGCTGCTCCTCCAGCTCGTCCCCGGGGGCTCCGTCGCGATCGTCGGCTGGGGAGTAGTGGTCGCCGTGGCCTGGCTGCTGCGCGACCCGCGGCGGCGCGTCAACGCCCATGCGCTCGGCCTGGTCAGCCCGGTCGACGGCACGGTCGTCGCGGCCGGTGCGACGTTCGACCCGTACCGCGAGACCGAGGCGCACGAGGTGCGGCTGCGTGGTGGCTGGCTGGGGCCCTTCGTCCTGCGCAGCCCGATCGAGGGGCAGGTGGTCGCGCAGTGGGGCGAGTGGCGCGATCCGGACACCGGGCGCCGATCCGGGGGGGCGATCAGCATCCGCACCGACGAGCACGACGAGGTGGTGCTGGCCTTCTCGGCCCGCCTGTCGCTGCCGCGCGCCTTCCGCGCCGTGATCGGCGAGCGGGTCGGCCAGGGCCAGCGCTTCGGCCTGCTGCCGTTCGGCGGCGCGGCGCGGGTCCTGTTCAGCGGCCACGGCCGGCTGCAGGCGCAGCCCGGCCAGCGGGTCCTGGCCGGGGTCGACCAGGTCGCGGAACTGCTCCACGACTGAACCTGCCGGAGGCCTGCGCCGCGTGCCACGGTGCTAGGCTAGGCGTGTGTGACATCCACCCCGGCAGCGGGACGCGAGGCAGAAGGGCATGAACGACGAGCAGGCCGAGGCGGCGGGGAGTGGCCCGACCCGACGGCGGCGGGGCATCTACCTGCTGCCCAACCTGTTGACCACCGCGGCGCTGTTCGCCGGCTTCTACGCCATCGTCGCGGCGATGCACGACCGCTTCGAGGCGGCCGCGATCGCGATCTTCGTGGCCATGGTGCTCGACGGCCTCGACGGTCGGGTCGCACGCCTGACCCAGACCCAGAGCGACTTCGGCGGCGAGTACGACAGCCTCGCCGACATGGTCTCTTTCGGCCTCGCCCCGGCCCTGGTGGTCTACGCCTGGGCACTCGACACCCTGGGCAAGACCGGCTGGCTGGCGGCGTTCGTCTTCACCGCCGGCGCCGCGCTGCGCCTGGCGCGCTTCAACACCCAGAAAGGGGTCGTCGACAAGCGCTATTTCCAGGGGCTGGCGAGCCCGACCGCCGCGGCGCTGGTCGCCGGCCTGGTCTGGGTCGGCGTCGACCTCGACGTGCCCGGGGAGGATCTGCGCCTGGTGGCGTTCGCCGTCACCGTGGCCGCCGGCCTGCTGATGGTCAGCAACCTGCGCTACCGCAGCTTCAAGGACGTCGACGTCAAGGGGCGCGTGCCCTTCGTGTTCGCGGTGGCGGTGATGCTGATCTTCACCATCGTCTTCATCCAGCCGCCGCTGATGCTGTTCACGCTGGCCAGTGTCTACACCCTGTCGGGCATCGTCATGACCGTGGTCGAGCTCCAGCGTCGCCGCCGCGACCGCCGTCGCGGTGACGAGCCGCCGAGCTGACCCCCGAGGAGGCGCTATGAGCGACCGGCTGATCATCTTCGACACCACGCTGCGCGATGGCGAGCAGAGCCCCGGCGCGACCATGACCCGGGACGAGAAGCTGCGCATCGCCAGGGCCCTGGAGCGCATGCGCGTCGACGTCATCGAGGCCGGTTTCCCGAACGCCAGCCCCGGCGATTTCGCCGCGGTGCGGGCCATCGCGACCACGGTACGCGACAGCCGCGTCTGCGGCCTCGCGCGGGCCACGGACGCCGACATCGACCGCGTCGGCGAGGCACTGGACGGGGTCGACAACGGGCGCATCCACACCTTCATCGCCACCTCGCCGATCCACATGCGCGAGAAGCTGCGCATGGCGCCCGACGAGGTCGTCGCGCGCGCGGTGGCGGCGGTCAAGCGGGCGCGCCGGCACACCGACGACGTCGAGTTCTCGCCCGAGGACGCCGGCCGCTCCGAGCGCGATTTCCTGTGCCGCATCCTCGAGGCGGTGATCGACGCCGGCGCGACCACGGTCAACATCCCCGACACCGTCGGCTACAGCGTGCCGGCGCAGTTCGGCAGCCTGATCGGCGAACTGATCGAGCGCCTACCCAACGCCGACAAGGCGGTCTTTTCGGTGCACTGTCACAACGATCTCGGCCTGGCAGTGGCCAACTCGCTGGCCGCGGTGCAGCACGGCGCGCGTCAGGTCGAGTGCACCATCAACGGCCTCGGCGAGCGGGCCGGCAACGCTGCCCTCGAGGAGATCGTCATGGCGGTGCGCACGCGCAGCGACGTCTTCGCCTGCGAGACCGGCATCGACACCACGCAGATCGTCCCCTGCTCGCGCCTGGTGGCCGGCATCACCGGCTTCCCGGTGCAGCCGAACAAGGCGATCGTCGGCGCCAACGCCTTCGCCCACGAGTCGGGGATCCACCAGGACGGCGTGCTCAAGAGCCGCGAGACCTACGAGATCATGCGCGCCGAGGACGTCGGCTGGAGCGCCAACCGGCTGGTGCTGGGCAAGCACTCCGGGCGCAACGCCTTCCGTACCCGGCTCGCGGAGCTCGGCGTCGAGTTCGCTTCGGAGGAGGAGCTCAACGACGCCTTCGCCCGTTTCAAGGAGCTGGCCGACAAGAAGCACGAGATCTACGACGAGGATCTGCAGGCGCTGGTCACCGAGGCCAACCAGGCGGCGGTCAACGAGCACTACCGTCTGGTGTCGATGCGCGTCTGCTCGGAGACCGGAGAGACACCGAGCGCGCGCGTGACGCTGCTGGTCGACGGCACCGAGCAGCGCGCCGTCGCCGACGGCGGTGGGCCGGTCGACGCTTCGTTCCGCGCGGTCGAGGAGGTGGTCCGCAGCGGCTCCGAGCTGCTGCTCTACTCGGTCAACGCCATCACCAGCGGCACCGACGCGCAGGGCGAGGTGACGGTGCGCCTGCAGCGCGACGGGCGCATCGTCAACGGCCAGGGCGCCGACACCGACATCGTCATCGCCTCGGTCAAGGCGTACCTCAATGCGCTCAACAACCTCACCCACGAGACCCCGCGGCGCCACCCGCAGGGCGGCGACGTCTAAACGGCGCCCCGGGCGATGGACGCAGCGCGGCGGCGGCACTACCTGCGGGCCCTCGGCGTCGACCTGTGGGTCGCACGCGCCGCGCCGTCGATGGCCCCGGCACCCGGGGCCGGCGTGGACGCCTCGCCCCCCCAGCCCCCGCCGACCCCCACGCCTCGGCGGACCGTCGCCGACACCGCGCCCGCGAGCACACCCACGGGCGAGGCGGAGACCGTCGCCGGGCTCGACTGGCCACGGCTCGAGGCCGCGGTCGCCGGCTGCGAGCGCTGCGGGCTCTGCACCGGGCGCACCCAGACCGTGTTTGGCGTCGGCGCTCGCGACGCGGCGTGGATGATCGTCGGCGAGGCCCCTGGCGCAGAGGAGGACCGCCAGGGCGAGCCGTTCGTCGGCGCCGCCGGCCAGCTGCTGAACCGCATGCTGCACGCCGTTGGTCTGGCCCGCGAGGAGGTGTTCATCGCCAACACCCTGAAGTGCCGGCCGCCGGGCAACCGCGACCCCCACGCCGACGAGCTCGCCGCGTGCCGCCCCTTCCTCGAGCGCCAGGTCGCGCTGGTGCGTCCCCGGCTGCTGCTCGCGGTCGGCCGCATCGCCACGCAGGCGCTGCTCGCGAGCGACCAGCCGATCGGACGCCTGCGCGGCCGCGTCCACCGGCCGCCCGGCCTCGACGTGCCGCTGGTCGCCACCTACCACCCCGCCTACCTGCTGCGTTCGCCGCAGCAGAAGCGGCGCGCCTGGCAGGACCTGTTGTTGGCGCGCACCGTCGCGACGTCGACGGACGGTGGCGACGCGCGCTGACCGCCTGCCGCCGCGGCTGCGGCCGATGGCGCTGGCCGATCTCGACGCGGTGCTCGCGGTCGAACGGCACGCCTATCCGAACCCCTGGACCGAGGGCATCTTCCGCGACTGCCTGCGGGTCGGCTACGACGCCTGGGTGGTCGAGGCCGACGGCGGGCTGGCCGGGTACGGGCTGCTCTCCGTGGCCGCCGGCGAGGCGCACCTGCTCAACCTCTGCGTGGCCCCCGACTGCCAGGGGCGTGGCCTGGGTCGCCGGCTCCTCGAGCTGCTGCTGCGTCGCGCGGCGCAGCGCGGCGCGCGGGCGGTGTACCTCGAGGTGCGTCCGTCGAACACGCGCGCGCTGCAGCTCTACGGCGCGGCCGGCTTCACCGAGGTCGGCCAGCGCAAGGACTACTATCCGGACGGCGATCGACGCGAGGACGCCGTGGTGCTGTCGCTGGCGCTGTGACACCGGCGCGGGGCGGCGGGCCTGCGCTATAATCCGCGCCCCTCACGCACCCGACCGTCGCCCGCCCGCATGCCCGCCACCGCCACCGAAGCCGCCCGCCGCCGCACCTTCGCGATCATCTCGCACCCCGACGCGGGCAAGACCACGCTGACCGAGAAGCTGCTGCTGTTCGGCGGCGCGATCCAGCTCGCCGGCACCGTCAAGGGGCGCAAGTCGGGCCGCCACGCCACCTCCGACTGGATGGAGCTGGAGAAGCAGCGCGGCATCTCGGTCACCTCGTCGGTGATGCAGTTCCCGTACCGCGACTGCGTCGTCAACCTGCTCGACACTCCGGGCCACGAGGACTTCTCCGAGGACACCTACCGGACCCTGACCGCGGTCGACGCGGCGCTGATGGTGATCGATAGCGCCAAGGGTGTCGAGGCACGCACGATCAAGCTGATGGAGGTGTGCCGGCTGCGCGACACGCCGATCGTCACCTTCGTGAACAAGCTCGACCGCGACGGTCGCGCACCGCTGGAACTGCTCGACGAAATCGAGGCGGTGCTCGGGATCGACTGCGCGCCGCTGACCTGGCCGCTCGGCATGGGCCGCGACTTCGTCGGCGTCTACGACCTGCGCGAGGAGCAGGTGCGGCTGTTCGACGACGACCACCCCGACGGGCGTCTGGTGCCGCTCGACGATCCCGAACTGGTCGCGCGTCTCGGCGGCCGCCACGCCGATCTGGCCGAGGAGCTGGAGCTGGTGCGCGAAGCGGCCCATCCCCTGGACCGCGAGGCGTTCCTCGCCGGTCGCCAGACCCCGGTGTTCTTCGGTTCGGCGCTGCACACCTTCGGCGTGCGCCAGGTGCTCGACGCGTTCGTCGAGATGGCCCCGGCGCCCCTGCCACGGGCGGCAGACGAGCGCACCGTGGCGGCCGAGGAGGAGGCGTTCTCCGGCTTCGTGTTCAAGATCCAGGCGAACATGGACCCGGCCCACCGCGACCGCATCGCGTTCCTGCGCGTCTGCTCCGGCAGCTACCGGCGCGGCATGCGCATGCGCCACGTGCGCCTCGGCCGCGACGTGCAGGTGGCCAACGCCATCACCTTTCTCGCCGACGACCGCGACCACGCCGAGACCGCGTGGCCCGGGGACATCATCGGTCTGCACAACCACGGCACCATCCAGATCGGCGACACCTTCACCCAGGGCGAGTCGTTGCGTTTCCAGGGCGTGCCGAACTTCGCCCCTGAGCTGTTCCGTCGCGCCGAGCTCCGCGACCCGCTGCGCGCCAAGGCGCTGCGCAAGGGGCTCGAGCAGCTGTGCGAGGAGGGGGCGAGCCAGCTGTTCATGCCGCTGCGCAACAACGACCTGATCGTCGGCGCCGTCGGCCCGTTGCAGTTCGACGTCACCGCGTTCCGGCTGAGCAACGAGTACAAGGTCGACTGCATCTTCAGCGCGGTCCAGCTGGCCACCGTGCGCTGGGTCGACTGCGACGACGCGCGTGAGCTGCAGCGCTTCCGCGACAAGCACCACGACCAGCTGGCGCTCGACGGCGCCGGCCACCTCGTCTACCTGGCGCCGACCCGGGTCAACCTGGAGCTGGCCATCGAGCGCTGGCCCGAGATCCGCTTCCAGGCCACGCGGGAGCAGTAGCGTGACCGATCCACGGGAAGACGTCGCCGCACCGGTCGTCGCCATCGACGGCCCAAGCGGCTCGGGCAAGGGCACCATCAGCCGGCGCCTCGCCGCGCGTCTGGGATGGCGCTACCTCGACAGCGGCGCGCTCTACCGCCTCACAGCGCTGGCCGCCCTGCGTGCCGGTGTTGCCCTGGACGACGCCCCTGGCCTGGCACGGCTTGCCGCGGCGCTCGACGTGCGCTTCGAGATCGATGGGGACGACGAGCGCATCCTGCTCGGCGGCGAGCCGGTCGGCGCGCAACTGCGCAGCGAAGCGACCGGCGCCGGGGCCTCGCGGGTGGCGGCGCTGCCCGAGGTGCGCGCCGCGCTGCTCGGGCGCCAGCGGGCGTTCCGCAGCGCCCCTGGGCTGGTGGCCGACGGACGCGACATGGGCACCGTGGTCTTCCCCTCCGCAGAGGTCAAGATCTTCCTCACCGCCAGCGCCGAGGCGCGTGTCGAGAGGCGGTATAAGCAGTTGAAGGAAAAAGGAATCGCTGCTACCCTTGCCGATCTGTCCGCGGACCTTGCAGCGCGTGACAGGCGGGACAGCGAGCGGGACGCCGCGCCGCTCAAGCCGGCGACCGATGCAGTGGTCGTCGACTCGACGGTGCTCGACATCCCCACCTGCCTGGAGCGCTGCCTGGAGATCGTGCGACAGCGCCTGCCGTAAGGTCGGTGGACGTGCCTGCCATGCGTGGCGTGACAGGGCACGACTTGGTCCCGGACCGGGTGGTCCGGGTGGTGCAATCAACCCGACGCGCAAGCGTCTTCCCATGGGTCCGTGCCCGCGGGCATGGAATTTCAGGTCAATCGAGTAATGAGCGAAAGCTTCGAGCAGTTGTTTGAACAGAGCCTGGCCAACGCCGAGATGCGGCCGGGCAACGTGGTCACCGGCATCGTGGTCGAGATCCAGTCCGACTACGTCGTGGTCAACGCAGGCCTCAAGTCCGAAGGGATGATCCCGATCGAGCAGTTCAAGGGCACCGGCGGTGCCCTGGAGGTCGCGGTCGGTGACGAGGTCGAGGTGCACCTCGACGCGGTCGAGGACGGCTGGGGTGAGACCCGGCTGTCGCGCGAAAAGGCCAAACGCGCCCAGTGGTGGACCAAGCTGGAGAAGGCGTTCAACGCTGACGAGCCGGTCACCGGCATGATCAACGGCAAGGTCAAGGGCGGGTTCACCGTCGAGATCGGCGAAGTGCGCGCGTTCCTGCCCGGCTCGCTGGTCGACGTGCGCCCGGTGCGCGACACCACCTATCTCGAGGGCAAGGACCTCGAGTTCAAGGTGATCAAGCTCGACCGCAAGCGCAACAACGTCGTCGTCTCGCGCCGTGCCGTGGTCGAGGCCGAGTACAGCGCCGAACGCGAGAAGCTGCTCGAGAACCTGCAGGAAGGCCAGGAACTCAAGGGTATCGTCAAGAACATGACCGACTACGGTGCGTTCGTCGATCTGGGCGGCGTGGACGGTCTGCTGCACATCACCGACATGGCGTGGAAGCGCGTCAAGCACCCGTCCGAGGTGGTCAACCTCGGTGACGAGATCGCGGTCAAGGTGCTGCGCTTCGACCGCGAGCGCAACCGCGTTTCGCTCGGTCTCAAGCAGCTCGGCGAGGATCCGTGGGAGAACCTCTCGCGCCGCTACCCGGTGGGCACCCGCCTGTTCGGCAAGGTGACCAACCTGGCCGACTACGGCTGCTTCGTCGAGATCGAGGAGGGGGTCGAGGGCCTGGTCCACACCTCCGAGATGGACTGGACCAACAAGAACATCCACCCGAGCAAGGTGGTGCAGATCGGTGACGAGGTGGAGGTCATGGTGCTCGACATCGACACCGAGCGGCGTCGTGTCTCGCTGGGTATCAAGCAGTGCAAGTCGAACCCGTGGGACGAGGTCGGCGAGGAAGCGGTGCGCAATTACAAGAAGGGCGACGAGCTCGAGGCCGTGGTGCTGGCGATCGACGCCGAGCGCGAGCGCATCTCGCTGGGGGTCAAGCAGCTGGCGCAGGATCCGTTCTCGGACTTCGTCGCGAACCATCCCAAGGGGTCGATCGTCAAGGGCGTGATCAGCGAGGTCGACGCCAAGGCGGCGGTCATCGACCTGGGCGACGGTGTCGAGGGCCGGCTGCGTGCCTCGGACATTTCGCGTGACCGGGTCGAGGACGCGCGCACCCTGCTCAAGGTCGGTGACGAGATCGAGGCCAAGTTCACCGGCGTCGACCGCAAGAGCCGCAGCATCACGCTGTCGATCAAGGCCAAGGATCACCAGGAGGAGACCGAGGCGCTGCAGGACTACACCCGCAGCACGTCGACCGGCGCGACCACCACGCTGGGTGACATCTTCAAGGAGAAGCTCGAGAACAAGTCCGAGTAGGTCTCCCACGGCAACGGTACCGAGCGGCGGCCCCTCGCGGGCCGCCGCCCACAATCGACCGGGAACGATAACGATGACCAAGTCCGAGTTGATCGAAGTACTGGCAAGCAAGCAGAACCACCTGGCGCTCAAGGACGTCGAACTGGCCGTCAAGACGCTCCTCGACCTGATGAGCCAGTCTCTGGCGCATCACGAGCGGATCGAGATTCGCGGCTTCGGCAGCTTTTCGCTCCACCACCGGCCGGCCCGCCTCGGTCGCAACCCCAAGACCGGCGAGGCGGTCCACCTGCCGCCGAAGGCGGTCCCCCACTTCAAGCCGGGCAAGGAGCTGCGCGAGCGCGTCGACAACGCCTGGAAGGGCGGCCAGCAGACCGGCAGCTGACCCCCAGGCCAGGCGCCTTTACGGCGCCGCGCCAGTGACCGAAACTTAAGGTCGCGGCGACCCGGCTCCCGCACGTCGCCAGTGCCGCGTCGCAGGCGCGCCGCCTGCAGAGGGGGTTGCCGCGGGCCGATCGGCCGCCGGGCGTGTCGACCCGGCGCGTTCCCGCAACCCGACCTCGCAACGGGGAGGACCGATGCTCAAGCTGATCTATGCCGTGCTCGCCCTGGCGCTGTTCGTTGTCGCACTCACGTTCGCTGCGCTGAACAGCGACCCGGTGGCGATCGACTACTACCTCGGTCGGATCGAGGTGCCGCTGGCACTGCTGCTGGTGGCCGCCCTCGGCGTGGGCGCGATGCTCGGCAGCCTGGTCGGCCTGGGCCGGGTGGTGCGGGTCAAGCGCGAGATGGCCAAACTGCGCCGCGAGACGCGCGCGACCGAGCAGGAGGTGCGCAATCTGCGTGCCCTACCGCTGCGGGACGCGCGCTGAATGATCGAACTGCTCTGGCTGCTGTTGCCGGTCGCGGCCGCGTCGGGGTGGTTGGCCGGGCGGCGCGCGGCCGAAGGCAGGCCCCGGCGGCTGGGTGGACGGCTGAGCGCGGACTACTTCCGCGGCCTCAATCACCTGCTCAACGAGCAGCCGGACAAGGCGATCGAGGTCTTCATCCGCATGCTCGAGGCGGAGGGCGAGACGGTCGAGATCCACCTCGCGCTCGGCAGTCTGTTCCGACGCCGCGGCGAGGTCGATCGGGCCATCCGCCTCCACCAGAACCTGATCGCGCGACCCACCCTCACCCCGGCCCAGCGCGCCGAGGCGCTCCAGGAACTCGGCGTCGACTACGCGCGCGCCGGGCTCTACGACCGCGCCGAGGAGATCTTCCAGGAGCTGACCGAGGTGCGCGCCCACGCCACGCGGGGACTGCGCGAGCTGCTCGACATCTACCAGCAGGAGCGCGACTGGGAAAAGGCCATCGACACCGCGCGGCGCCTGGCGTCGCGTACCGGGCAGGCCCACGACCTGCAGATCGCCCATTACCACTGCGAGCTGGCCGAGGAGTGCCGCGCCGCGGGCGATAATGCCCAGGCGCTGTCCCACGCGGGGCGCGCCCTGTCGGCCGATCCGGGTTGCGTCCGCGCGAGCCTGTTGCAGGGCGACCTGGAGAACGCGCGCGGCAACGCCAAGGCGGCGCTGCGCGCCTACCGCCGCGTCACCGAGCAGGATCCCGCCTACCTGACCGAGGTTCTCGATCGGCTGCGCGAGGGTTTCGCGGCGCTGGGACGCGAGGGGGAGTACCGCGCGTTCCTGCAGGATCACGTCGCGCAGACCCGCGCCTTTGCCCCTGTCCTGGCCCTCGCCGAGATCATCCGTGCCGAGGATGGCGAGCGTGCCGCCGCGACCTTCATCATCGAGCAGCTCGAGGAGCGCCCGTCGCTGCGCGGCCTCGACCGCGCGGTGGAGCTGACCCTCGGCAGCGCCGACGAGGGAACGCGGCCGGTGCTCGACATGCTGCACCGCCTGGTCGCGCAGTTCGTCGCCGACAAGCCGCTCTACCGCTGCGGTCACTGCGGCTTCGAGGGCCGGACGCTCCACTGGCAGTGTCCGAGCTGCAAGCAGTGGAGCAGCGTCAAGCCGATCCAGGGCATCGAGGGGGTCTGAGTGGCGTCGCACAGGGCCAGCGGTCCGCGCCTCATCGTGGCCCTCGACTTCCCGGCCCCGGCCGAGGCCCTGGCGCTGGCCGAGCGGCTGCCGGCGGCGCGCTGCCGGCTCAAGGTGGGCAAGGAGCTGTTCACCCGCGGCGGTCCGCAGCTGGTGCGGGCCCTGGTGGACGGCGGCCACGACGTGTTCCTCGACCTCAAGTTCCATGACATCCCCAACACCGTGGCCGGGGCGTGCCGTGCCGCCGCCGACCTCGGCGTTTGGATGATCAATGTGCATGCCGGCGGTGGCCCGGCGATGCTCGCCGCGGCGCGTGCGGCGCTGCCACCGGGCGGCCCGCTGCTGATCGCGGTGACGGTGTTGACCAGCCTCGACGCGGACGAGCTACGCGCGGTCGGCGTCGACGCCGGGCCCGAGGCCCAGGTGCTGCGCCTGGCTGGCCTGACCCGCGACGCCGGGCTCGACGGGGTCGTTTGCTCGCCGCGCGAGGCGCCGGCCCTGCGCTCGGCCTTCGGCGACGACCTCTGCCTGGTCACTCCCGGGGTGCGCCCGGCGGGCGGCGCGCGCGACGACCAGCGACGCATCATGACCCCGGCCGACGCGATCCGTGCCGGTGCCGACTACCTGGTGGTCGGACGCCCCGTGACCAAATCCGACGATCCGGAAGGCGTTGTGCTGACGCTCGAATCAGAGATCGCCTCTGTCCTCGGCCGCTGACTCCTTGCTAGCCTGAGCACGGGGGCAGGACGCCCCCGCGGGCACGATCCCGTGCCCGGACCACGCTGCAGAAAGGAGTCCGCAGATGAAAGCACTACGCCCACTCGTCCTCGCCGCCCTGCTCGCGGCCGGCATCGGCCCGCTGGCCGCCGCGCCGGTCGACATCAACACCGCCGATGCCGTCACGCTGGCCGCCGCGATCCACGGCATCGGGCCGTCGCGTGCCGCGGCGATCATCGCCTACCGCGAGGCCCACGGTCCGTTCGCGAACGTCGACGAGCTGACCGCGATCAAGGGGATCGGACCCAAGCTGATCGAGCGCAACCGCGAGGTGCTGAGCGTCGGCGGAACCGCTCCAGCCGAGC
>JBFIFF010000006.1:0-17548 GCA_041602955.1 Gammaproteobacteria bacterium
GCATCAACCTGCCGCTGCCCAAGATTCGCAAGGAGGCCGAACGCCTCGAGCGCAACCGTACCTACATCGTCTACTGCGACACCGGAGGGCGCAGTTCGGCCGCCGCGTTCCTGCTCAACCAGCTCGGCTTCGATGTCAGCCACCTGGCGCGCGGCCTCGACAGCTGCCCGCAGGCGCTGCCAGCGAGGAAGACCGGCGCGAGTGAAGCCGCGCCAGACTCAGCGGACCGGACCGAAGCGGCGGCGGCCCCGGCGGAACCACCCGAGGTGCGCCTTCCGACCATGCTGGTCTCGGCCTGGGGCCAGAGCCTCGGCGAACGCGACGACCAGGAGGACACCTGCGCGGTGCTGCCGCTCGACGACCAGCAGAACACCGTGCTGCTGGTCGTCGCCGATGGCATGGGCGGCCATACCGCCGGCGAGATCGCCAGCAAGGCGGCCGCATCCGCCTTTTGCGACATAGTCCGCAAGGGCCTCGACGACACCCCGCCCCAGGACCTGCTGCGCGCCGCACTGCTGGCGGCCAACGACGCGATCAGGGCGCGGACCGAGCAGCGTCCCGACCTGGAAGGCATGGGCTCGACCCTGGTCGCGGCGCTCGCCATCGACCACCGCATGTGGTGGATCAGCGTTGGCGACAGCCACCTCTACCTGGTCCGCGAGCGTCGGCTGCACAAGCTCAACGCCGACCACAGCTACGGGGGCTATCTCGACCGCATGGCCGAGGCCGGACAGCCCGTCGAGCCGGACCCGCGCTACAAGCGCAACATGCTCATGAGTGCGCTGACCGGCGACCCGATCCCTGAGATCGACGACAGCGAGGAGGCCTTCGAGCTGCAGATCGGCGACCGCCTGCTGCTCGCCTCCGACGGCGTCAACAGCATCGGCGAAGGGGCGCTGATCCAGCACTCCGCCTGGTCGGCCACCGCCGGCGACTACACCGAAAGCCTCATCCAGGCCGTCGCCGAGGCCAACAAGCCGCGCCAGGACAACACCACCGTGGTCGCCCTCGACATCGTCGACCGCGACAAGCAGGCCTCCGGCGCCGAGGTCAAGAAGAAGCAGCGCATCGCCGACCAGAAGGTGCTCAAGCTCAACCAGCAGCTCTCCGACGCCAGCGCGCGGCTGGCCGCGGCCCTGCGCCAGAAGGCCGAGGCCGAGGCCGCGCGCCAGTCGGCCGAACAGCAGATCTCCGAGCGCATGCGCAAGCTCGAGTCGCAGGACGACGAGACGCGCAAGGCCTACGAGAAGCAGTTGCGCGAGGAGCAGGCGCGGCGCGAGCAGGAGATCTCCGAGGCCAATGCCGCACTCGATGAGGCACAGCGCATGCGCCTGGCGGCCGAGGAGGCTCGCCGCACGGCCGAGGCACAGGCCGAGCGCGTGCGCGCCGAGGAAGAGGAGATGCGCCGGCGCCTGCAGGCCGAGGCGGACGAGCGCCTGGCGGCCGAGCGCAAGAAGATGGAAGCGGAGTTCGCCCGCTTCAGCCAGCAGATCGAGGAGGCGCAGCGGGCCCGCGAGGACGCCGAGCAGAAGCTCCACGACGAGCAGCTTCGCGCCGAGCAGGAGAGCCGTGAGGCCGCCGAGCGGATGGCCGAGGCCGAGCGCATGCGCAGCGAGGCCGAGGAGGCGCGGCTCAAGATCGAGGCCGAGGCCCAGCGACGGCTCGAGGAGGCGCAGGCCACCGAGGCCCAACACCGCGAGGAGCTCGAAGCCCGCCTCAAGCAGGAGCAGATCGACCTCGAACGACGCCTGGCCAATGCGGAAAAGGTGCGCCTGAAGGCCGAGGCGGCACGCCAGAAGGCCGAGGAGGAGGCGCGACGCAAGCTCGAGGAGGCGTCGCAGTCCGGCAGCAAGGTGCGCGCCGAGCTCGAGGCCAGGCTCAAGGCAGAGCAGGCGCTGCTGGCCGAACGTCTCGCGGTCGCCGAGAGGGTGCGCAAGGACGCCGAGGCGGCACGCCAGAAGGCCGAGCTCGAGGCGCGCAAGGAGCTCGATCGGCTCACCGCCGAGGAGACCGAGCAGCGGCGCAAGCTCGAGGAGGAACTCCGGCACAAGGAGGCGGAACTCGAGGCCCGTCTCGCCAGTTCGTCGAGCGAGCTCGAGCAGGCGCGCCGCCTGCGCGAGGAGGCCGAGGCCGCCCGGCGCCAGAGCGAGGAGGAGGCCGAGCGCATCCGCACCGAGAGCGAGGCGCAGCAGCGACGCCTCCAGGACGAGGCCGAAACCAGGCTGCGTGCCGAGCGCGAGCGCATGGAGGCGCAGTTCGCCGAGACCGTCGACCAGCTCGAGGAGGCGAAGCGGATGCAGGAGGAGGCCGAGGCCGCCCGCTCCGCCGCCGAGGAGATGGTCCGCCACATGCGCTCCGAGCAGGACGAGATCGAGGCGCGTGCGCGTGCCGAGGCCGAGGCCAAGATCGCCGCCGAGCGCGCCCGGCTCGAGAAGGAGTTCGGCGCCGCGAAACGCGCCGTCGAGGAGGCGAAGCGCATTCAGCAGGAGGCCGAGGAGGCGCGCATCGCCATCGAGGAGGAGGCGGCGGCGGCCCAGGCCCAGGCCGAGGCGGCTGGCGAGACCCTGCGCAAGGAGCTGAGCGAGCGGCTCGAGCAGGAACGCGCCGAGCTCCAGGCCAAGCTCAACGCCGCCAACGAGCAACTGGCCAGCGCCGAGGCCATGGCCTCGGAGGCGTCCTCGGCGCAGCAGCAGGCGGCCAGCGAGGCGGCGCGCATCCGTGCCGCCGAGGAGCAGGCGCGCATGCAGCTCCAGGCCGAGGTCGAGGCCCAGCTGCGCGCGGAGCGTGAGAAGCACCAGCGTGAACTGGCCGAGGCACGGGATCGCTTCGAGTCCGCCGAGCAGGCCAAGATCGAGGCCGAGGCACGGCGCATCGCCGCCGAGCAGCAGGCTGCCAACCTCGCCGAGGCCGAAACCAGGGCACGCGCCAGCGAACAGCAGGAGGAGCTCGCCGCCCTCCAGGCCGAACGCGCGCGCATGCAGTCCGAGATCGAGCAGGCCAACTCACAGCTCAGCGAGGCCAAGATGGCGCTCGAGAGCGCCTCGGTGGACAACCAGGTCGCCCAGCGCCGCGCCAGCCAGCTCGAGGAGGCCGAGCACGAGGCCGCGCGCCTCAAGGACCAGGCGCGTGGCGCCATGGAGGAGGCCTCGGGCGAGCTCGCCGCACTCGAGGAAGAGCTCGCCAAGGTGCGCGAGGAAGCCGCACAGCACGCCGAGCGCAGCCGTGCCGCGGACGAGGCCCGCGCCGTCGCGGAGCGCGCCGCCGACCAGGCCAAGAGCCAGCTCGAGACCGCGCGCGCGGTCGCCGAGGAGTTTCGTGAGCGTGAGCGCCTCGACCGTGAGATCCGCAGCGAGAAGAAGAAAAAGTCCGCGCTGCCGATGGTCGCCGGTCTGGTGGTCGCGCTGATCGCCGGGGGCGGCGCCTTCTTCCTGGTCGGGGAGATGGCCAAGCAGGGACCCGACGGCCAGGTCGTCATCAGCGAAGAGACGAAGCCGGACGAGACACCCGCCCCGATCGTACCCACCCCGACTCCGAGCCCCCCGCGCGAGGACCTCGCGCCGCCCCCGCCTCCGCCCCCGCCGCTGGAAACCTTCCGCGACAAGCTCACCAACGGCACCTCGGGTCCGCAGATGGTGCGCCTGCCCGGTGGGACCTTCGTCATGGGCAGCACCTCCGGGGGCGCTGACGAGCGGCCGCCGCACGAGGTCACCGTGGCCTCGTTCTCGATTGGCACCTACGAGGTGTCGTTCGCCGAGTACGACCAGTTCGTGCGCGCCACCGATCGCAAGCGGCCGTCCGACCAGTGGGGACGTGGCAGTCAGCCGGTGATCAACGTCAGCTGGGACGACGCCGTCGCCTACACCCGCTGGCTGAGCAAGGAGACCGGGCAGACCTACCGCCTGGCGAGCGAAGCGGAGTGGGAGTACGCCGCACGCGGCGGAGCCACCGGCAACTACTGGTGGGCCGAATATGACGATACGCCCCACGCCGTCTGCGCCGACTGCGACTACCGCAAGCCCAACCCCGATCGCCCGGTATCGGTCGAGAAGATGCCGGCCAACCCCTTCAAGCTGCACAACGCCGCTGGCAACGTCCAGGAGTGGGTCGCCGACTGCTACATGCCGACCTACGAGGGCGCCCCCAGCGACGGCTCGGCCCGCTCCTGGAAGTGCCCGACCCGGGTACTGCGCGGCGGTTCCTACCTCAGCCGCAAGACCGAGATCCGCCCGGCCGCGCGCTCGCGCATGGCCGCCAACGGCATACAGTTCGACGTCGGCTTCCGCATCGCGCGCGACGAGTGAACGGCCGCCCAGACCCTACCTATTCGGAGAGAAACGACATGCGGGCACGCGTCCCTGGACTGCTGTTGGTCGCGCTACTGGCGCTGACCCCAATCCAACTGATCGCGGAATCACTGGACGGCGCCGTCGCCGCCTACCAGCGCGGCGACTACGCCCGGGCCCTCCCGGGCCTGACCACGGCCGCGGAGCGCGGCGACCCGCTGGCCCAGGTCTATCTCGGCCTCGCCCACTACAACGGTCACGGCGTCGAGGAGAACGACCTCGCCGCCTTCACCTGGTTCTGGCGCGCGGCGGATCAGGGTGACGCCGAGGGGCAGTATCAACTCGCGTTCATGTACACCTACGGCTTCGGCATCCCCGAGGGAGAGCAGGATCCTGAAGGCAAGGCGGTGGAATGGTTCGCGCGCGCCGCCGAGCAGGGTCACGCCGAGGCGCAGTTCAACCTCGGTCTGTTGCTGCTCACCGGCACCGGGGTCGAGCGCGACGAGGCCAGCGGTCTGCGCTGGATCGAGACCGCCGCGGCCAACGGCAGCGAGGGCGCACGCCGCTTCACCGGCGAGATCAACTGAGGCCTGCGGCCTCCCGTCCCAGCACGGCGCGCTTGCGCGTCTCACCCCAGCGGTACCCGCCCACCCCACCGTCGCCGCGCAGCACCCGGTGGCAGGGAATCAGCACCGCCACCGGGTTGGCGCCTACCGCCGAGCCCACCGCACGGGCCGCGCCCGGCGCCCCTACGGCACGCGCCAGGTTCCCGTAGCTGCATGCCGCCCCCGAGGGCAGGGTCAGCAGCGCCTCCCAGACGCGAATACGGAACCGGCTGCCGCGCAGCAGCAGGCGCGGGGCCGATGGCGTCCCGACCTCGCCCAGCATCGCCGCCACCGTCGCCCAATCGGCGACGAAGCGGCTCGCCGGCCACTCGCGTCGCGCGGCCGCCAGGGCCACCGAGCCGTCGGGATCGTCTTCGGCCAGGAACCGCAGGCCGGCCACGCCGCGCCCGGTGACCAGCGCCAGTGCCGGCCCGAAGGCGGTCGGCAGAACCGCGTGGTGCAGCAGCAAACCGGCCCCCTCACGCCGGTAGACGCCCGGCGTCATGGCCTCGAGGCCGACGAACAGGTCATGCAGGCGGGCAGGGCCGGAGAGCCCGCTTGCCAGCGCCGCGTCGAACACGCTGGCCGACCGGCCCAGAAGGGACTTGGCGTGGGTCGCGGTCAGGTAGCCGAGGAACTGCTTGGGCGTGACCCCGGCCCAGCGCTGGAACAGGCGCTGGAAGTGGTACGGGCTCAGCCCGACGTGCGCGGCGATCTCATGCAGCCCGGGCTGGTCGCCGCGGTGGGCGACGACGTAGCGGATCGCCGCGGCGACGCGCCGGTAGTCACGACCTGCCGCGGCGTCGAACAGCCATGCCGTCCCGGCGTGACCCGCACCCGTCTTCCCAGCCCGCATGCCGTTCCCCAGCGTGTCGATGAGGCGTCAGCCTAGGTCCTGCACGACCCCGTGGCCACCCGAAACTTGCTCCGGCTCAAGGACAGGGGTTGCTGTGGCGTCGGTGCAGCGCCTCGATCCCCTCGACGACCGCCGCGTCGAGCACCAGGTCCACACTCGCCAGGTTCTCTTCGAGCTGTTCCATGGACGTCGCGCCGATGATGTTCGAGGTCAGAAACGGCTGCGAGCTGACCCAGGCGAGGGCCATCTGTGCCGGCGAGAGGCCGTGCGCACGGGCGAGTTCCACGTAGCCACGCACCGCCGGCTCGGCCTCGGGCCCGGTGTAGCGGCTGAAGCGCTCGAACAGCGTCACGCGTGCGCCGGGCGGGCGGGCGCCGTCGAGGTACTTGCCACTGAGCACGCCGAAGGCCATCGGCGAGTAGGCCAGCAGGCCGACCTGGTCACGATGGGCGACCTCGGCGAGCCCGACCTCGAAACTGCGGTTGAGCAGATTGTACGGGTTCTGCACCGACACCACGCGCGGCAACCCGGCCGCCTCGGCTGCGGCGAGGAAGCGCATCACCCCCCATGGGGTCTCGTTCGACAGCCCCACGTGGCGCACCTTGCCGGCGACGACGAGGTCACCGAGCACGCCGAGCGTCTCCTCGATCGGCGCCCCCTCGTCGGCCTCGTCGGCGTGCCGGTAGCCGAGTTGGCCGAAGAAGTTGGTCTTCCGGTCCGGCCAGTGGAGCTGGTAGAGGTCGACATGGTCGGTACGCAGCCGCCGCAAGCTGGCGTCCAGCGCCGCGGTGAGGTTGGCGCGGTCGAGGCGCGTCGTTCCGCCGCGGAAGTGGGTCAGCCAGTCGGCGCGGCCGCACACCTTGGTCGCGAGCACCACGCGGTCGCGGACGCCACGCGTGGCCAGCCAGCTGCCAATGTAGGCCTCGGTCCGCCCCTGGGTCTCGGCTCGAGGCGGCACCGGGTAGAGCTCGGCGGTATCGATGAAGTTGATGCCGGCGTCCAGCGCCCGATCGAGCTGGGCATGGGCCTCGGCCTCGCTGTTCTGCTCGCCCCAGGTCATGGTGCCGAGACAGAGCACGCTGACCTCGAGGTCTGTGCGGCCGAGTCGATTCCGGCGCATGGTCTCTCCCGCTTCGACGGGCGGCCGGCGGCCGCCCCGTGCGCGAAGCCTAGCGCATGCCCCGCACGCCGTCCGGGCGCGTCCCGCTCAGCGTCCCTGCTTGAGCATCATCTCCTGGACCAGCGGGGCGAGGACGATCTCGATCGCGAAGCCCATCTTGCCGCCCGGTACGACGATGGTGTTGCGCCGCGACATGAACGAGTCGTGGATCATGCTCAGCAGGTACGGGAAGTCGATGCGCTGCTTGCGCGGATCCTTGAAGCGGATCACCACGAAGCTCTCGTCCGGGGTCGGGATGTCGCGGGCGACGAACGGGTTGGAGGTGTCCACCGTCGGCACGCGCTGGAAGTTGATGTCGGTACGCGAGAACTGGGGCGTGATGTAGTGCACGTAGTCGTGCATGCGGCGCAGGATGGTGTCGGTCACCGCCTCGGCCGAGTAGCCGCGCGCCGAGGTGTCGCGGTGGATCTTCTGGATCCACTCGAGGTTGACGATCGGCACCACGCCGATCAGCAGGTCGACCCACTGCGCGACATTCGCCTCGTCGGTCACCACGCCGCCGTGCAGCCCCTCGTAGAAGAGCAGGTTGGTCTCCTCGCGGATCGGCTGCCACGGCGTGAAGGTGCCCGGCTCCTGGTCGAACGGCGCCGCCTCCTCGGCGTTGTGCAGGTACAGTCGCGTCTCGCCGGTGCCGTGCTTGGCGTACTCGCGGAACAGCGACTCGAGCTTGTCGAAGAGGTTCGACTCGGGACCGAAGTGGCTGAAGTGGCGCCCCTCCTGGAGCGCTCTGGCGGTCTCCTCCTTCATGGTCGCCCGCTCGTAGGCATGGAAGCTGTCGCCCTCGACGATCGCGGCACGCACGCCCTCGCGGTAGAAGATGTGCTCGAACGCCGTCTTGACGGTCGAGGTGCCGGCGCCGGACGAACCGGTCACGGCAATGATCGGGTGTTTCTGCGACATGTCTGCCTCTCCTCTCCCTGGTGCCGCGGCCACGTGGAGGTCGCCACGGCCGGCACAAGCTAGCACGCGAACAAGGGGCAACGCCGCTTGATGTTTTCGATGCTACCATTAACCGAGGTTATGGTAGCTTATGAATCAATAAGGTTTTGCTGACCTAGAAGACGAGGTTCAGCATGGCGATGGAGACGACCAGGAAGAGCAGGGTCATCACGCCACCGGCGCGCATGAAGTCGGTCACCTTGTAGCCGGCCGGGCCCATGATCAGGGCGTTGACCTGGTGGGTCGGGATCAGGAAGGAGTTGGAGGTGCAGATCGCCACCGTCAACGCGAAGATGCGCGGATCGGCACCGGCCCCGAGGGCGATGTTGACCGCCAGCGGCACCAGCAGCACCGTCGCCCCGACGTTGGACATCACCAGCGTGAAGACGGTCGCCAGCAGCCCGATCGCCGCCTGCAACCCCCAGATCGGCATGCCGTCGAGCAGCTCGAGCGTCTGCTGGGCGATCCAGCGCGCGGTACCGGTCCCCTCCACCGCCAGGCCGAGCGGGATCAGGCTGGCCAGCAGGAACACCGTCTTCCAGCTGACCGCCTCGTAGGCCTCGTCGATGGTCAGCACGCCGCTGATGATCATGCCGACGGCGCCGACCATCAGCGCCACCGACAACCGCATGTCGGTGAACAGCACCAGACCCAGCGCCAGCCCGAAGAAGACCACCGCCCAGTTGACCTTGTGCGGGCGCAGTTCCTCGTGCGGGAAGTCGGCGGTGACGACGACGAAGTTGCGGTCCTTCTGGATGCGCGCCAGGTCGTCCCACTGGGTGTGAACGATCAGCGTGTCACCGGCCTGGAACTTGATCTCGCCGAGCTTGGTGCGCTGCGTCTCGCCGCCGCGGTGCATGGCCAGCACGCTGATGCCGAAGGTCTTGCGCATGCGGATGTCGGCCATCGACTTGCCGATCAGCTTCGAGCTGGGGGGGATGACGATCTCGGCGACGCCGGCATGGGCCGGGGAGAGGATGGTGGCGAAGGTGCTCAGGTCGGGACGGATCTTGACCCGCTGGCGCACCGCGAACTCGCCGATGTCGTCGCTGCCCCCGATGAAGGCGATCACGGTGTTGGGCACGATCTCGACGTCGCGCGCCGGGGAGACCAGCTGCTTGCGGTTGCCGCGCATCGCCACGATCAGCAGCTTGTGGTCGGTGCTGAACTCGGCCTGCTCGACGGTCTTGCCGACCAGCGGGCTCTCGGCCGGCACCTCGACCTCGAACAGGTCACCCGACAGGCCGTAGGTCTCGCGCAGGTAGGACATGGTCGTGCCACCGACCGAGCCCTCCTTCTTCTTCACCGCCGGCAGCAGGCGGTTGCCGAGGTAGATGAAGTAGAGGATGCCGGTCGCCACCAGCGCCAGTCCGACCGGGGTGACGTCGAACAGGTCGAAGCTCTCCATGCGCTCGACGCCGGCGGGCAGGCTGCGATTCGAGGTCAGGATGAGGTCGTTGAGCAGGATCAACGGGCTCGAGCCGATCATGGTGACGGTGCCGCCGAGGATGGCGCAGAAACCCATCGGCATCAGCAGCCGCGACATCGGCAAGCCGGTGCGATTGGCGATGCGCCCGACCACCGGCAGGAACAGTGCCGCGGCGCCGACGTTCTGCATGAAGCTCGAGATCAGCGCGACGGTACCCGACACCAGGGGGATGATGCGCTTCTCGGTGCGTCCGCCGATGCGCAGGATGTGCTGGGCGACGGTGCCCATCAGGCCGGTCTTGTCGAGGCCGGCGCCGATGATCATCACCGCGATGATCGAGATCACCGCGTTGGAAGAGAAGCCGTCGAACAGGTGGTTGATGTCCACCAACGGCGTGTGGAAGTAGCTGGTCACGCCGACGATGACCATGACCATGACCGCGGCGACGTCGACGCGGACCACCTCGGAGACGAACAGGAATACGGTGAAGCCGAGAATACCCAGCACGATCATCATGTCGTTCGTGAGGGTCAGGTCTTCCATCGAAGGTGGCGATCCCGGCAGAAGAAAATCGGTGGCCTTGGAGGCCTCTTGTTCCGTTAATTCATAAATTATGCATATTCTGTAATGCCCGGTCCAGCATGGAATTTCTCGGCATGGACAAGAGATCCGGTCGCGCCAAGAGTGGATTAATGGGGTGAAAAATAACGATTATGGACGCGCCCCTTCCGGGGCCCCGGCGCAACGTCGGAACAGCAGGTCGAACACGGCATGGCCGAGCGCCACGCCGCGCCGCTCGAACCGGGTCAGCGGCCGGTACGCCGGGCGCGCCGCATAGCGTCCGGGCCCGGCGCAGTTCTCAAACCGGTCGCTCGCCTCGAGCACCTCGAGCATCTGCTCGGCGTACGGCGCCCAGTCGGTCGCAGCGTGGAACATCCCACCGACCGCGAGGCGGCGCGCGGCCAGTTCGACGAACGGTGGCTGCAGCAGGCGGCGCTTGCGATGACGCTTCTTCGGCCACGGGTCGGGGAAGAGCAGCAGCAGCCGGTCGAGGACGTCGTCGCCCAGACGTCGCTCGAGCACCCGTACGGCATCGTCCTCGATCACGCGGACGTTACCCAGGCCCTGCGCCTCGAGGCCGGCGAGCAGACGGCCGATCCCGGGGCGGTGGACCTCGACGCCGAGGAAGTCCCGCTCAGGCGCCGCCGCCGCCATCTCGAGCAGCGCATCGCCCATGCCGAAGCCGATCTCGAGCGTCACCGGCGCGTGACGACCGAACAGGGCGGCGAGGTCCAGCGGGGTGTCGCCTGGCGGCACACCGAAGCGCGGCAGGAGAGTCTCGAGCGCGCGCCGCTGCGATGGCGTCATCCGTCCCTGGCGACGGACGAAACTGCGCACGCCCCGCGGCGACGAGGGCGCGTCGTCGCGGCCGGTCACAGGTTCAGAAGAAGGTGCCGTCGAGCGGCGACGATGCGCTGGCGTACCGCTTCCTCGGCATGCGCCCTGCACGGTAGGCCTCGCGCCCGGCCTCGATCCCCTTGCGCATCGCCGAGGCCATGAGCACCGGATCGCGCGCGGCGGCGATGGCGGTGTTCATCAGCACGCCGTCGCAGCCGAGCTCCATGGCGATCGCGGCATCGGAGGCCGTGCCCACCCCGGCGTCGACCAGCACCGGCACACCGGCGTTCTCGACGATCTCGAGGATGTTGTAGGGGTTGCGGATGCCCAGGCCCGAGCCGATCGGCGCGGCCAGGGGCATCACCGCGACGCAGCCGATCTGCTCGAGGCGGCGCGCGACGATCGGGTCGTCGTTGGTGTAGACCATCACCTTGAAGCCGTCGGCGACCAGTGTTTCGGCCGCCGCCAGGGTCGCGGTGACATCCGGGAACAGCGTCTTCTCGTCGCCGAGCACCTCGAGCTTGACCAGGTCGTGGCCGTCCAGCAGTTCACGCGCCAGGCGGCAGGTGCGCACCGCGTCATCCGCGGTGTAGCAGCCGGCCGTGTTGGGCAGCAGCGTGTAGCGGTCGGGAGGCAGGACGTCGAGCAGGTTCGGCTCGTCGGGATTCTGGCCGATGTTGGTGCGCCGGATCGCCACGGTGACGATCTCCGCCCCGCTCGCCTCGATCGCGGCGCGGGTCTGCGCGAAGTCGCGGTACTTGCCGGTGCCGACCAGCAGGCGCGAGGTGTAGTGGCGCCCGGCGACGACCAGCGGATCATCGCCGGACTGGGTCTGGGTAGCTTGGGAGGCTTGGGTCATCGTCGGTTTCCTGTTCGCTTGCGGTTCACGACGCGCCGCCGCCGATCGCCTGCACCACCTCGACGCAGTCACCGGCCCGCAGTCTGCGTCCTGCGTGGTCGCTGCGCGGGACGATCTCGCGGTTGATCTCGACGGCGACGCGCCGATCGGCGAGCCCGAGCAGCGCCAGCAACCCGGCGACATCGGTGTCGCCGGGGATGTCGCGCGATTCGCCGTTGAGCTCGATCTGCACCGGAGTTGTGTCTGCGTGCGGGGTTTTCCGAGGCCGGCCCGGATTCTACCCGAACCGTTCGTGCGACTGGAAAAACCGGCCCCGGATAATTCCTGATTGAAATGGTGGGTAGTAGTCGATTAAAATGACGTAAGTCATTTATTGGGGGTTGACCTGGCGCCGTTCAGCGCCCTGTGCGATTCTCCATGGAGAGCCCATGAGCCAGCCAAGCAAGAATAACGTGGTCAAGCTATCGGAAGCCGCGGTCACCTGCCGCAACTGTTCCCTGTACGGCATCTGCACGCCCCCGGGCGCAGACGCCAAGGCCATGGCACTGATCGACAACGCCGTGAAGAAGCGCCGCGTCGTCTCGCGCGGGGAGTACCTCTACCGTGCCGGCGACCCGTTCGCGTCGATCTTCTGCGTGCGCTCGGGTTCGATCAAGACCTTCGTCAACTCCGACGACGGCAGCGAGCAGGTGACCGGGTTCCACCTGCCCGGCGAGCTGCTCGGCCTGGCCGGCATCTGTGCCGAGGACATGCCCGGATCGGCCGTCGCACTCGAGACCAGCAGCGTGTGCGAGATCCCGTACGAGCGCATGGACGCCCTGACCGAGAGCCTGCCCGGCCTCAAGGACGAAATGATCCGGCTGCTCAGCCAGAAGATCCTGCACTACCAGACCCTCACCATGCTGCTCAGCCGCAAGAGCGCCGAGGAGCGTCTCGCCGCGCTGCTGCTCAGCCTCTCGACCCGCTTCCAGCGACGCGGCTTCTCGGCCAGCGAGTTCTATCTGAGCATGTCGCGCAACGACATCGGCAACTACCTCGGTCTCGCGGTCGAGACGGTCAGCCGCATGTTCACCCGTTTCGACACCGATGGCCTGCTGACGGTGCAACGCAAGTACGTGAAGCTGCACGACATCGAGCGCCTCAAGGTGATGGCCGGCAGTCCGCGCATCCACCTGCAGATGGCGCAGGCCTGACGGCCTCCCACAGGCACCGACGAGGGCGGCCATCGGGCCGCCCTTCTCTTTGATCCTCAATCGACGGGCGGCAGCAGCCCGACCCGAGGCGTGTTCCGCCGAGTCCAGCAGACCGCCTCAGGCCACCCGGTTGCGCGGGTCGCCGGTGCGGAAGCGCTCGATGTTCTCCGCCACCTGGTCGATCAGCCGCTGGCGGGACTCGCGCGCCGCCCAGGCGATGTGCGGGGTGACGATCAGGTTGGGAATCCCCGGTTCGAGCAGGGGGTTGCCGTCACGCGGCGGTTCGACGGTGAGCACGTCGAACCCGGCCCCGCCGAGGGTGCCGGCACGCAAGGCGGCCACCAGGGCCGCCTCGTCGACGATGCCACCGCGCGCCGCGTTGAGCAGCACCGCGTCGTCGCGCATCGCCGCGAGTTCGGCGGCACCGATCAGGTTGCGCGTCGCGTCGGTCAGCGGGCAGTGCAGGGTGAGCACGTCGACCTGTGGCAGCAGCTCGGCCAGTCTCACCCGGCCGGCCTGCGCCGGGCCGCCGGGCCGCTGCGCGATCAGCACGCGCATGCCGAACGCCTCGGCGAGGCGCGCCACGCCCTGCCCGAGTTCGCCGTAGCCGACCACGCCGAGGGTCTTGCCGGCCAGTTCGCGGATCGGGTGGTCGAGCAGGCAGAAGTGCGGGCTTGACGCCCAGCGCCCGTCGGCGACCGCCGCCCGGTACTCGAACAGCCGCGTGGTCAGCGCCAGCAGCAGTGCGAAGACGTGCTGCGCCACTGACGGCGTGCCGTAGGCGGTGACGTTGCTGACCACGATGCCGGCCGCACGCGCCGCGTCGAGATCGACGTTGTTGGTGCCGGTCGCGGCGACCGCGATCATCTTCAGCGGCGACGCGGCGGTGATGGCACGGCCGTCGAGCAGCACCTTGTTGCTGACGACGACGTCGGCCCCCGCGATGCGCTGCGCGACCTCCTCCGGCGCGGTGACCGCGTGAAAGGTCCAGTCGTCGAGACTCGCCCGCAAGCGGCCGAGATCGAGGTCGTCACCCAGGGTGTCGAGGTCAAGTAGCACGCCGCGCATGGCCGGCTCCGCAGGCTCGGTTGGGAGGTTTAGCTTAGCAGCCCGCGATGCTCAATCGTCGAGCGTGAAGCCGACGCGCAGGGTCACCTGATAGTGGGCCACGCGCCCCCCATCGACCTGCCCGCGGGTCTCGACGACCTCGAACCAGCGGATGTTGTGCAGGGTCTTGGCGGCCCGCCCGATGGCGGTCTCGATCGCCTCCTCGATGCTGTTCGGCGACGAGCCGACCAGCTCCACCTTCTTGTAGACGTGGTTGGTCATGGACTTCTCCTTGCTAGCTCATGTAGTGCGCGAAAACACGGCCGGAACCGTGATCGACGGGGCCGCGCATCCCTGCTCAAGATTACGTGATCCCGCCTATTGTCACCGCCCCGGTGCGGGAGTACGGTGGCTTCAGGCACCCCTTCTGGAGCGCGGTGCCGGCCAGGCAGACGGAGGTCGCGATGCCCCCAGAACAGACCCCGCACTACACCCCTGGCGACGACCCCGCGTCGCACCCACCCGTCTGCCCACTGTGCGCCACCCTCGATCGCGTCGCGCGCCCGATGACCTGCCATCTCGACCTGCGCGACGACGCGTTGATGACCCGCTGGCACTGCGACCACTGCCAGGCGATCTACACCTTCCCCGAGCCGGTCGCCGACCGCCCGGCCCGCTTCGGCGAACCCGTCCTCGCCTGAGCCCCTGCGCCCCGTCGCAACTCCGCATGCGCGGCCTCGCGCCCATCGGCTAAGCTTGCCTCCCGCAGCGGAGGTGCCCAGGGTGAAGACCAGCCAAGCAAGGAACGCCGCGGTGACCGGGGTCGGCACACCCGTGCGCGTCAATGCCGACGGCGACGGCGTTGAGGGCCGCGTCTGATGCGCCTGCGCCCCCTCGTCCTGGCCGGTCTGGTATGCGTCGGCACGGCCCATGCCGACCCGCTCGAGAGGTTGCGCGCACAGGCGGCCGCCGGCGATGCCGACGCCCAGGCCCACCTCGGCGCCCTGCTCTACCGCGGCGACGGCATGCCGCGCGACCCGGCCACCGCCTTCGCCTGGCTGCGCCGCGCGGCCGACCAGGGCTCGCTCGCCGCGCAGCGCGGCCTCGTCGTCCTCTACTACAACGGCGAGGGGACCGAACAGCACCTGGTCGAGGCGCTGAAGTGGGCGCTGGTCGCCGCGGCGCAGGGCGACGCCGAGGCGGCCCGCCACCGCGACTACCTGCTCGGCCGCCTGGCGCCGTTCCAGGTGCGCGAGGCCGAACGGCTGGCCTCGGCATGGCGCCCGCGGCCGGAGTCCGCCGCGCCCCGCTGACCGCCCCCGCTTGACGGCGATCAAGGCCCGCGGCGCCCCTTCGGCTAGAGTCCATCGCCATGCCCGACACCGTCACACCGCCGCGCTGGGCGCCCTTCGCGCTCGGCTTCCGCCCCTTCTTCCTGCTCGCCGGAGTCGCGGCGGTGGTCCTGCTGGGCGCCTGGCTGGCACTGGCCACGGGCGAGCTACCGGCGCCGGCGCACTACGACCCAATCGGCTGGCATGCCCACGAGATGCTGTTCGGCTACATCGCCGCGGTGATCGCCGGATTCCTGCTCACCGCGGTGCGCAACTGGAGCGGGGTCGACACCGTCACCGGCACGCCGCTGGCGCTGCTGGCGGGGCTGTGGCTCTCGGGCAGGCTGCTGCCGTGGCTACCCGAAGTGCCGGGCGGAGTCGTCGCCGCGGTCGACCTCGCCTTCCTGCCCGCGCTGGCGCTGGCGCTCGTCGGCCCATTGCGCGCCGGCAGGAACCGCATGAACCTGGTGCTGCTGCCACTGCTGCTCGGCATGGCCGTTGCCAACGCCATGGTGCACGCCCGCGCCCTCGGCTGGACCGACGTGCCGGCCACGGCCGGCACGCGGCTGATGCTCGACCTGGTGCTGGCCCTGCTGCTGCTGGTCGGCGGCCGCGTGATGCCCTTCTTCACCGAGTCGGCCCTGCCCGGGACGCGCGTCACCGTGCGCCGGCCGGTCGAGGTCGCCGGGATCGTGCTGCTGGCCGCACTGGTCGCACTGCACCTGGCCGGGGTTGGCGGCGTGGCGCTGGCCCTGGTCTCCGGCGCGCTGGGGCTGGTGCAGGCCGTGCGCCTGGTCGGCTGGTACCGGCGAGGCGTCTTCGGGGTGCCGATCCTCGCCGTGCTCTACAGCGGCTACGGCTGGCTGGTGGCCGGGTTCCTGCTGCATGCCCTGGCCGCGCTCGGGGCCTTTCCTGCATCCGCCGCCACCCACGCCTTCACCGTCGGCGCCCTCGGCGTCATGACGCTCGGCATGATGGCGCGCGTGGCGCTCGGCCACACCGGCCGGCCGATGCGCTCGCCGCTGGCGGTGGACATCGCCTTCGTGCTGCTCAACGGGGCGGCGCTGGTGCGCGTGCTGCTGAACGCGGCCGCGCCGTCGGGGCACGGCACCTGGCTCTACCTCGCGGGCTTCCTCTGGCTGGCGGCCTTCGCCATTTTCACCGCCGTCTACGCGCCGATCCTGCTGCGCCCACGGGTCGACGGCCAACCGGGCTGACGCGGGTTTGCGCCACCGGGGCGCAGGCCAGCGGCGCGTGGTCGAGCGCGCCCGGCGCCCCTCCGTGGATGACGATGAACCTCTCACCCTCGACGCAGGGCGACCAGGCGCTGCTGCCGTCGACCCTGCACCGAGGCCTGTCTCGATCGCCGCGGTGGTGCCTCGCATCGTCCGGCCCCGGGGCGTGGCTTGCAGCCCCATCAACCCGGCCGCGGGTCCGCGCCGTCGCCCGGCGCGCCACGTGAGGCGCCAGGCCGCGGAATGCACCGTTCTTATAGGTTATTGAATTGATTCGTTAAAATGCATGCTAGGAATATCGAAATAGCGAATTATTCTTTCTCGTAATAAGCGCGCTCTGATATCACTTCCCTTCGCACCACGGGCCTGAGACCGCCCGTGGACCGGACCAACCGCAAGGGACACCGTACAGATGCGCACCGCTATCGAGGCCAAGATCGGCCACCTGCAACAGAGGCTCGGCGACTCCGAGCCGGAGGCGATCATCGAGCACGCCCTCGGCTCCTTCGACGCCATCGCCATTTCGTTCAGCGGTGCCGAGGACGTCGTCCTGGTCGACCTGGCCGCCCGCCTCGGCGTCGACTTCCGGGTCTTCTCGCTCGACACCGGGCGCCTGCACCCGGAGACCTACCGCTACCTCGACACCGTGCGTGACCACTACGGCATCGACATCGAGATCGCCTTCCCCGAGGCGCGCGCGGTCGAGCAACTGGTCAACGCCAAGGGGTTGTCGAGCTTCTACCAAGACGGCCACAAGGAGTGCTGCCAGGCGCGTAAGGTCGCGCCGCTGCGGCGCAAGCTGGCCACGCTCGACGCCTGGATCACCGGCCAGCGCCGCGACCAGAGCGTCGGCACGCGGACCGAGATCGCCGTGGTCGAACTCGACGGAGCCTTCTCGTCCCCCGAGCGGCCGCTGGTCAAGTTCAACCCCCTCGCCGCCTGGTCCTCGGCCCGGGTCTGGGAGTACATCCGCGCCAACGACGTGCCCTACAACCCACTGCACGAGCGCGGCTACGTCAGCATCGGCTGCGAGCCGTGCACCCGCGCGGTGTTGCCCAACCAGCACGAGCGCGAGGGGCGCTGGTGGTGGGAGTCCAGCGCCGACAAGGAGTGCGGCCTGCACGCCGCCAACCTGCGCGTCGCCAACGGCTGACCGCGCCACGCCACGGAGGCTATGCCATGCGCCGCATCAC
>JBFIFF010000007.1:0-16805 GCA_041602955.1 Gammaproteobacteria bacterium
GCCGGCGCCCGCTCAGAGGAAGGCGAACTGGTAGCTGACCGCCTCGGGTCCGGGGTCGAGGAGTTCGAGTACGACCTGCACCGGGATGTCCGGTGGCAGGCGCTCGGCGGTGCCGCGGTTGGGCCCGAGGTACTCGGCCGGCTGGAAGCGACGCTGGGCGAACCACTGCTCGTCGAGGCTGGTGAAGGTCAGCTGCATCACCGGGAACGGCTGCACGTAGGCGGCGCGGTTGACGATGGTGAGGTCGACCAGCAGGGCGTTGGCATAGCGCGGGTGCGCGCGCACGTCACGCGCGAGGATCTCGACCCGCTCCGGGTCGCGCAGCGCCGGCAGGCGGCAGCCGACCAGCGCGCAGCCGCGCTCCAGCCACGGCCGCAGCTCGGCCGAGGCGAGCAGGGGCTCGCGCAGTCCGAGCGTCAGCTGCAGGACGGCCAGGCCGAGCAGCACCACGTTGGCGAAGGCGAGCAGCAGCGTGGTCGCCGGGTGGCGGCGCGCGGGGCGCGGCCGCAGCTCCCGGTCGAGACCCAGCACCTCCTCGGGGGCGGGGACGGGGGACGCGCCGCCGGTGGCGGCCGGCGGGTCGGCAACGGCCTCGGTGCGCGTCGGTCCCTCGGGCCGCGGAGCGAGCACGGCGTCCGGGTCGAGCATCATCGCCGGGGCCGGTGGCTGGGCCGTGTCTGCGCCATCGTCCTCGTCGGGGTGGCCTTCACGCCGGCCATCGAACACCGCGTTGCAGCAGCCGCAGCGCACCAGCCCGCGCGCCGCCTCGAGCGCCCCGGGGGGCAGGCGGAAGACGGTCTGGCAGTTCGGGCAGCGGGCGTGCATCGGCGCGGTCTCCTGTCGCTGAACCTTAGCCGTCACGTCGGGGGAACTCAAAGGCGCGTGCCGTCGAGGCGCACCCAGCCGTCGCGCTCGTGCCGGCGCAGCGAACCGCACCACGGGCGGTAGGCGGCGGCGACCGCTTCCGCCTGCTCCGGCAGGATTCCGGACAGCACCAGCGCGCCGCCCGGGGCCAGGTGCGCGGCGAGGGTCGGGGCGAGTGCGACCAGCGGCCCGGCGAGGATGTTGGCCAGCAGCAGCTCACAGCGCAGCTCCGCCGGCAGACCCTCGGGCGGGCCGGTGGACAGACGCGCCGCGACGCCGTTGCGCGCGGCATTTTCACGCGTGGCGAGGAGCGCCTGCGGGTCGAGGTCGACGCCCCACGCCGACTCGGCACCGAGCAGCAGACCGGCGATGGCGAGGATGCCCGAACCGCAGCCGTAGTCGAGCAGGGTCCCGGGGGTCGCGTGGCCGTCGAGCCACTCGAGGCAGAGCGCCGTGGTCGGGTGGGTGCCGGTGCCGAAGGCCAGCCCCGGGTCGAGGCGCAGGTTGACCGCGTCGGGGTCGGGCGGGTCGCGGTCGCTCGGGCAGACCCACAGGCGGCGGCCGAAGCGCATCGGCCGGAAGTCGTCGAGCCAGGCGCGTTCCCAGTCGCGGTCGGCGAGCGCCTCGACGCGCCACCCCGGGACGTCGCCGCCGAGCAGAGCGGCGAGTTCGGCGCGCAGCGGTTCGGGATCGTGGCCGGCGGGGAACAGGGCGCTGACCCGGTTGTGCGGCCAGGTGCGCACCTCCCCGGGCAGCGGCTCGTAGACCGGGTCGTCGGCCGCGTCCTCGACGGTGACCGACAAGGCGCCTGCGGCGGTGCACGCCGCATCGACCGCATCGAGCAGGGCGTCGGGCACCTCGAGCCCGAGTTGCAGCCAGTGCGCCATCGCGTGCGCCGCCGGCCGGCGCGGGTCAGCCGACCAGGTGCTCCTGGAGGTAGTGGATGTTGACCCCGCCGGACTGGAAGCCGGCGTCGTCGACGATGCGCTGGTGCAGTGGGGTGTTGGAGGCGATGCCGGCGATGATCATCTCGCGCAGCGCCTGGCGCATGCGCGCCAGCGCGGCGGCCCGGTCGTCGCCGTGGGCGATCAGCTTGCCGATCAGCGAGTCGTAGTGTGGCGGCACCCGGTAGCCCTGGTAGATGTGGGAGTCGACGCGGATGCCGGGCCCGCCCGGGATGTGCAGGCGCGTGATCTCCCCCGGCGACGGCATGAAGCGCACCGGGTCCTCGGCGTTGATGCGGCACTCGATGGCGTGGCCGCGGATCGTCACCTCCTCCTGGCGGTACGAGAGGGGCAGGCCGGCAGCGATACGCAGCTGCTCCTGCACGATGTCGATGCCGGTGATCATCTCGGTGACCGGGTGCTCGACCTGGACCCGGGTGTTCATCTCGATGAAGTAGAACTCGCCGTCCTGGTAGAGGAACTCGAAGGTCCCGGCGCCGCGGTAGCCGATCTGCCGGCAGGCCTCGGCACAGCGCTCGCCGATGCGTGCGCGGGTCGCGTCATCGATCCCGGGGGCCGGGGCCTCCTCGACCACCTTCTGGTGGCGGCGCTGCATCGAACAGTCGCGCTCGCCGAGGTGGATGGCGTTGCCGTGCTCGTCGGCGAGCACCTGGAACTCGATGTGGCGCGGGTTGCCGAGGAACTTCTCCATGTAGACGACGTCCGAACCGAACGCCGCGGCCGCCTCGCTGCGCGTCAGCGCGATGGCGTCGAGCAGGGTTGCGGGACCCTGCACCACGCGCATGCCGCGCCCGCCACCGCCGGCCGCCGCCTTGATCAGCACCGGGTAGCCGACCTCCCGGGCGAGTTCGAGGTTGGCCTCGTCGTCGTTCCCCAGCGGGCCACCCGAGCCGGGCACGCACGGCACGCCGGCCGCGTTCATGGCATCGATGGCGGCGATCTTGTCGCCCATCAGGCGGATGGTGTCGGGGCGCGGACCGATGAAGGTGAAGCCGCTGCGTTCGACCTGTTCGGCGAAGTCGGCATTCTCCGAGAGGAACCCGTAGCCGGGGTGGATGGCGTTGGCGTCCGTCACCTCGGCGGCGCTGATGATGGCCGGGATGTTCAGGTAGCTCGCCTTCGCGCTCGGCGGCCCGATGCACACCGCCTCGTCGGCGAGCAGCACGTGCTTGAGGTCGCGGTCGGCGGTCGAGTGGACGGCGACGGTGCGGATGCCGAGCTCGTGGCACGCGCGCAGCACGCGCAGTGCGATTTCGCCGCGGTTGGCAATGACGACCTTGTCGAACATGGTGCGCGGGCTCAGCTGATGACGAACAGGGGTTCCCCGTACTCGACCGGTTGGCCGTTCTCGATCAGGATCGCGCTGATCACGCCGGCGCGGTCGGCCTCGATCTGGTTCATCATCTTCATCGCCTCAATGATGCATAGCGTGTCGCCGGCGCCGACCGTCTGTCCCACCTCGACGAAGGGCTTGGCGTTGGGGCCGGATGACCGGTAGAAGGTGCCGACCATCGGCGAGTTGACGGTGTGCCCCTCGACCGCGGGGCGGGCGGCCGGGTCGGCCGTGGCCTGGGTGTCGGTGCTCGCGGGGGCCCTGGGCGGCGGCGCGGCGGCTGGCACGAGGTGCTGCACCGACGGCGCGGCGACGCCCTGCGGGTGCTGGCTGATGCGCACCGACTCTTCGCCCTCGCAGATCTCGATCTCGGCGATGCCGGACTCCTTGAGCAGTTCGATCAGCTTCTTGACCTTGCGGATGTCCATGGTTGGGGGCTCCGTGAATTCCGTGAATCAGGAGGAGGCGCGGTGCAGGGCCGCCTGCAGCGCCAGCTCGTAGCCCTGGGCGCCCAGGCCGGTGACGGTGCCGAGCGCGATATCCGAGAAGTAGGAGTGCCGGCGGAACGGCTCGCGCGCGTGGACGTTGGAGAGGTGCACCTCGATGAACGGGACCGCGGCGGCGAGCAGGGCGTCACGCAGCGCGATGCTGGTGTGGGTGAACGCGCCGGGGTTGAACAGGATGCAGGCGGTGCCGTCGTCGCGCGCGGCGTGAATGCGCTCGATCAGTTCGTGCTCGGCGTTGCTCTGGAAGTGGTCGAGGGCGTGGCCGGCGTCCGTGGCAAGCTGCTCGAGCCGGTCGACGATCTCGCTCAGGGTGGCGTGGCCGTAGCGCTCCGGCTCGCGCGTGCCGAGCAGGTTCAGGTTGGGGCCGTTGAGAAGGAGGATCCGCGCCACGGCAGCTTCCGTTTCGAGGTCTGGAGGTTGACGTCAGGATCGCGTTGTTTTGAGCGATTTTTCCGGTCAGATCGGCGCATTTCTTCGGTCAGCCGATGCCGCATATTGTGCACCTGCACAGCGGGGAAGTCCAGAGTCTCAGGGCAGCGCGGCGTCGATCTGGCGGGAGAAGTCGGCGGCGTCCATGAAGCCCATCACGCGCAGGTGGCGCCGTTCGCTGCCGTCACGGCCGAAGAAGAGGATGGTCGGCGGGCCGATCAGGCCGAACTCGCGCAGCAGCGCCAGGTCGACGGCGTCGTTGTCGGTGACGTCGGCCTGCAGGAGCAGCGTGTCGGCGAGGCGTGCCTGGACCCCGGCGTCGCTGAAGGTCTCGCGCTCCATCTGTTTGCAGGTCACGCACCAGTCGGCGTAGAAGTCGAGCATCACGCCGCGCCCCTGGGCGTTCGCCTGGGCCACCTCGCGCCTCAGGTCGTCGACGCTCTTGATGGGCTTGAACGCCAGGCCCTCGTGGCGTGTGCCCGCCTGCAGCGCCCCGCCCTGGACCAGGCCGAGCCCGCGCAGGGGCTGGAAGAGGTCGCGCCCGCCGCCCGCCGCGCCGACCAGCAGCACCGCGCCGTAGAGCAGCATGACCAGGCCGGCGCCCTTCCACAGCCGGCGCCAACCGCTGGCGCCCGGGGCCAGGTGGTCGAGGGCGCCGAGGTAGATCGCCGAGACGATCAGCAGCGCCGCCCACAGGGTCATGGTCAGCGCCGCGGGCAGGATGCGCTCGAGCATCCAGATGGCAACGCCCAGCAATAGCACGCCGAACACCGCCTTGATGGCGTCCATCCACGGCCCGGCCTTGGGCAGCAGCTTGCCCGCCGAGGTGCCGATCAGGAGCAGCGGCGCACCCATGCCCAGGCTGAGCGAGAACAGGGCCGCGCCGCCCAGCACGGCGTCCCCGGTCTGGCCGATGTAGATCAGCGCGCCGGCCAGCGGCGCGGCGACGCACGGACCGACGATCAGTGCCGAGAGGAAACCCATCACCGCGACCCCGGTCAGCGAGCCGGGCCTCTGGCGGTTGCTGGTCGCGCTCAGCCGGCTCTGCGCCCAGTTGGGCACCTGCAGGTCGTAGAGGCCGAACATCGACAGCGACAGCACCACGAACAGCACGGCGAAGCTGCCCAGGATCCACGGGTTCTGGAAGGTGGCCTGCAGGTTGCCGCCGAACAGCCCGGCGAGGACCCCGGCGACGGTGTAGGTCAGGGCCATCGCCAGCACGTAGACCAGCGACAGCACGAAGGCGCGCCGGGTCGAGACCTTCGCGCCGTGACCGACGATGATGCCCGACAGGATCGGGATCATCGGGAAGACGCAGGGGGTGAAGGCGAGCAGCAGGCCGAAGCCGAAGAACGTCAGGATGGTCAGCAGGCTGGCGCCCCGGGCAAGGCTGGCGGCGATGCTGTCCTGCTCGCTGAGGGAGACGGGGGGTGCCGACGCCGGGGGGGCGGCGGGGGCCGCGGCGGCCGGTGCGACCAGCGCGTTGAGCCCGGGCAGGGCGACGGTGAGCGTCTTGCGGATCGGCGGGTAGCAGATGCCGCCGTCGGCGCAGCCCTGGTAGGTGGCGGTGAAGGTCAGCGGGCCCGGCGCGGTGGCCTTGCGCTGGAGCGGCACCCGTGCGACCACCTCCCCGGTGTGGATCTCCATCCTGCCGAAGTAGGGGTCGTCCTTGATCTTGCCGGGCGGCAGTTCGGCGGCGCCGAGCAGCGGATCCTCGGCGTCGCTGCGGAACGCGAACTTGTCGCGGTAGAGGTAGTAGCCGTCGGCGATCGCCCAGCGTGCGAGCAGGGCGTCGCCGGAGGGGGTCGCCTCGGCGCTGAGCACGAACGCCTGGTCCGGTTCGAGGAACTCCGGTTCCTGGGTGCCGAAGCCGAGCTTGGCACCGAGGGCGGCGAGGGCGTCGAGGGTGCCGCCGGAGCCGCCTGATCCGCTCTTGGCGGGCGTTGCCGCCGGCAGCGCGACGTCGACGCGGCGCGTTTCGGGGGGGAAGCAGATGCCGATGTCGGCGCAGCCCTGCGCCTTGATGTCGAGCGCGAGGGTGTCGTTCGCGGCGCGACCCGTGAAGGGGATGGTGAGGGTGATCTCGCCACGGTAGACCGCCATCTTGCCGAAGAAGGCGTCCTCGAGGACCTCGGTCGGCATCGGCAGCGCCGCTTCGCCGAGCGTCACGCCGTCGCTGGCGCTGGCGAAGCCGAGCTTGTCGCGATAGAGGTAGTAGCCGTCGGCGATCCGCCAGACGACCTCGAGCGATTCGCGGTTGGCGGTCACCGAGACCCGGTAGGCCTCGGACGGGTCGAGCAGTTGCGGCTCGCTGCCGAGCGGGAACCCCGGGGCGGCGAACAGCACGGACCCCTGCAGGAGCAGGCTGGCGAGGAGGCCGTTCAGGATCGCTTTCATTCAGTCCCCGTCGAGCGCGGCGTCGAGCCACGCCAGGTATCCGTCCAGTCCATGCTCGATGGAGACCGCCACCACCTCGGGAAGTTCGTAGGGGTGGTGCTCCACCAGGGCCGCCTCGAGCGCCGGGTAACGGTCGGCGCGGCTCTTGGCGAGCAGCAGCGTCTCCCGCTCGTGCTGGATCGCCCCCTGCCAACGGTAGACCGAGGTCAGTCCCGGGAGGATGTTGACGCAGGCCGCGAGCCGGTTCTCGACCAGCAGCGCGGCGAGGCGCTCGGCGGTCTCGGTGTCCGGGCAGGTGCTAAGCACCAGGAGGTGGTCTTCCATGGGGGTCTGCTTCCGCTCAGTGACAGCCCTGGCCGCCGCGCGTATAAAAGGGTATCCCGCCGCGTCGGCGATGTCATCGATGCGCCCGGCGGCGATTACAACCCGGAGCCTCCCGTTGCACCCGTTCGGCGCCCTGCTGCTGCTGTTCCTCGTCGTCCCGCTGGTCGAGATCTACCTGCTGATCCAGGCGGGTGGCGTCATCGGGGCCCTGAATACCGTGGCCCTGGTGGTGCTGACCGCCGTGGTCGGTGCCTGGCTGCTGCGCCTGCAGGGGCTGGCCACGCTGCGCCGGGTGCAGCAGAGCCTCGACCGTGGCGAGCTGCCCGGGACCGCGCTCGTCGAAGGGGCGCTGCTGCTGCTCGCCGGCGCCCTGCTGCTGACCCCGGGGTTCGTGACCGACGCGGTCGGCTTCGTGCTGCTGGTGCCCGGCATGCGGGACGCCATCGCCCGTGCCGTGCTCGCGCGCGGCGTCGAGCGCGCACAGGCGCACGCGCAGAAGGCGAGAGACCCGGCGTCGCCCGGCGGTGGACGGGTGATCGAGGGCGAGGTCGAGCGCGAGTCGGAGCGCTCCTAGCGCGCCTGGAATTTCGCGAGAAGGCAGGGTAGCTAGCAGATGGAGGTACTTGATCCATGGTCGTTTTCGCGTAGCATTGGCGACCCGTGCCGCGCGACTCCCGCCCGTCTCGGTGGTCAAGGAAGAAGCCGCTCATGAAGAAGCTCGCCGCCCTCCTGGCCCTGGTGGTCTGCATCGCCCTGCCCGGCGAGGCGGTGGTCGCGGTCGAGAAGTACAACAAGTTCAAGGTCAAGCGCATCGTCAGCAAGAACAAGTGCTTCAAGTGCCACGCCATCGAGCGCGAGAAGGTGGGGCCGGCCTACATCAACGTTTCGAAGAAGTTCAACGAGGACCCTGACGGCCGGCAGAAGATCTACATCCACCTGACCACCAGCCCGGAGATCGAGGTCGAGGGCAAGAAGGAGACCCACGTCAATCTCAAGACCGGTGGCGACGACGACCTCAACGATGTGATCAGCTGGCTGCTGTCGCTCTACCAGGAGGAGTCCAGGTGACGGGACGCGCCCGCCGTCTCCCCGGGCCCGCCTGATCGGAACGTAACGATGCCGAGTGCCCTCCAGGACAAGAGCGACAGCACCTCCAGGCGCCGTTTCGGCTGGGGTGCCGTGATCGTGGCGGCCCTGCTCGGTGCCGGGTTGACCTGGGGCGGCGCCGAGGTCATCGCCTGGACCAACACCGAGGCGTTCTGCATCTCCTGCCACGAGATGCGCGACAACGTCTACGCCGAGTTCCGCGACACCGTCCACGACCAGAACCGCACCGGCGTGCGCGCCACCTGCGCCGACTGCCACGTGCCGCGCGAGACCGTCCCCAAGCTGGTGCGCAAGGCCAAGGCGACGTTCGAACTCATCGCCCACTTCCAGGGCAAGCTCGACACGCCCGAGAAGTTCGAGGCGCACCGCTACGACATGGCCAAGAAGGTCTGGACCGAGATGCGCGCCAACGATTCAAAGGCCTGCCGCGGTTGTCACGACGAGGGCGCCATCAGCCCCTACGCGGCTTCCGAGAAGACCGTCGAGCGCCACAAGGAAGGGGTCGAGGAGGGGCTGACCTGCATCGACTGCCATTACGGGATCGCCCACACGGAGCCAGAAGGTGAGCTTACGCCTAAGGATCTTGGCGTAACTATCCGTAAATAGGATTTATTTTACCTCTCATTCTGTGCTATTAGGTCAACCGAATGCCCGATTGACGAGGGGTCAGGGCATCGGGTGCGGTGGCCGGCGGTCCGGTCGCAATGCTTCCCAAAGAAAACAAAGGGGTTTCAGGATGAACCAGTCGCGACGACTCCGTCTCACCCTAAACGGCGCCATCGTACTGCTGCTCACCGTCTTCCTGCTGCCGGGCTTCACGTCCGCCAAGGAGGGCGAGGAACGGGAGTACGACGACCTGGTGATGGACGGCGACAACGTCTGCACCCGGTGCCACGACGACGCCGACAGTCCCAAGCTGATGACCATCGGCCGCACCAAGCACGGCACTCGCGCCGACCCGCGCACGCCCACCTGCACCAGCTGCCACGGCGAGAGCCTCGCGCACCGTGAGAACCCCGACGGCACCGACGTGCGGCCGCTGCCTGACGTCAACTTCAAGAAGACCAGTACCGCGAACAGTGCCGCGGAGAAGAACGCCCCTTGCGAGGGTTGCCACAAGGGTGGGCAGCAGATGCACTGGGGCGGAAGCATCCACAACGTGCGCGACGTGGCCTGCGTCGCCTGCCACAGCATGCACACCGACCACGACCCGGTCATGAGCAAGCAGACGCAGCCCGACGTCTGTTTCGCCTGCCACAAGGACAAGCGCGCTGAGATCAGCAAGCCCTACCGCCACGCGGTTCTCGAAGGCGTCATGGCCTGCTCCGACTGCCACAACACACACGGCACGGCCGGGCCCAAGCTGATGAAGCGCGATACGGTCAACGACACCTGCTACCAGTGCCACATGGAGAAGCGCGGGCCGAACATCTGGAACCACCAGCCGGTGACCGAGAACTGCGCGATCTGCCACAACCCCCACGGCACCACCACCGCGAGGATGCTGAAGGTCAGGCCGCCGTTCCTGTGCACGCAGTGCCATGAGAACGGCCACCGCCAGCGCGTGCCGGGGATCGGCACCCGAGGGCAGGGTGGCGGCACCGGGTTCGCCAACGTCACCATGGCGCGCGGCTGCCTCAACTGCCACACCAACATCCACGGAGGCAACAACCCGTCGTCCTTGACCCGTAACCGGGCGTTCTTCAGGTGATCGGCGAGGAGGGTAAGGCAATGAAAAGGATGCACACCAAACTGAACCCCCTTGCAGTCGCGGTACTGCTGGCAATGGGCAGCGCCCCGGCCGTTGCCCAGGAGATGCTGGAGATCGACGATCTCGTCAACCCGCTGAGCACGATCCGCGCGGGGGTGGGCCACATCGACGGCGACAGCCGCTGGTACGGTCGCTACAGCGGCAGCATCGACAAGGGTGACGAGGGGGCGGTGCCGCTGTTCGACCTGGACTACGTCACCCGCGACAGCGGGTCGGGAACCTGGGCGCGGGCGCGGGTCACCGCGCGCGATGTCAAGACCGGTCAGGTCGTGCCGGAGCGCGCCAGCCTCGAGTACGCCACCCAGGGCGACTGGGGCGTCTCGCTCGACTACCAGAACCTCGTGACCACCGAGGTCCCGACCTTCACCACCGGCCTGGTGGGTGTCGGCTCGGCCGACATGACCTCCGTGGACATCCTGGCCAACCCGGCCGCGGCCAGGACGATCGAGCTCGAGATGGAGCGCGAGGACATCCGACTGGAGTTCTCCAAGCAGCTCAGCCGCGAATTCGACGTCCAGGTCAGCTTCCGCAACCTCGACAAAGAGGGGGAGCGGCAGTGGGGCAACGGCGGCAACTTCGGCGCCGGTCGGGCCGGCCCGTATTTCGCCGTCGAGCCCGTCGACTACGAGATCCGCGAACTGGAGGCGACGCTCGGCTACACGGGCGAGGCGCTGCAGCTCGCCGGTGGTCTCTACGGGACCAGCTTCGACAACGGATACAAGGTGGCCCGGACCGCCGGTACCGCCACGGCCTGGGACGAGATGGCCCTGCCGCTGGACAACAGCGCCTACAAGCTCTTCCTCAGTGGCGCCTACCTGTTCACCGAGTCGACCTCGGCGAATTTCAAGCTCGCCTACAGCGAGGAGACCCAGGACGAGACCTTCTACGCGACGCCTGACCGGAGTTGTGCGACGACCGCGGCCCCCTGCGTCACTGGCAACGACCTCGGCGCCGAGGTCAACACGGTGCTGGCCTACGCGGCGCTGACCTCCCGGCCGGTCGAGAACCTGACGCTCAACGCCACCGTGCGCTACGAGGACCGCGAGGACGAGACGCCCGAGCAGTTCTTCCTGACTCCTGCGCCGCCAAGACCGACTCGGCCCAACACCAACGTCGCACACTCGCGCGAGACGCTCAACGCCAACGCCGAGGCCGCCTACCGCCTGCCGATGGGCTTCACCCTGGTCGGCGGGCTCGGTCTCGACACCATCAATCGCAGCAACCCCGACCCCAGCGCGACGCGCTACGCGGACAACGACGAGACCAGCTACCGGCTCGAGTTGCGCAAGAGCATGCACGCGACGCTCAACGGATCGTTCTCCTACACCTACAGCGACCGCGAGAGCGACGACATCCGTTACAGCGGCAACCCGGCGGACGACTGGGTCGCGCCGCTGCACATGGCCGATCGCAAACGTGACAACTACAAGCTGCTGCTCGACTGGATGCCGGTCAGTCCGCTCTCCGTGCAGTTCCTCTACCAGTACAGCGACGACGAGTACGACCTCGGCCTGGCCGATTTCGGTGTGAGCGACGGCAAGACCTCGCTGATCTCGCTCGATGCCTCCTACCGCATCAACGACGACTGGACCGTCAACGGCTGGGTGTCGCGCGACGAGACCGAGTACGACCGCCGGCAGGGCAGTCCCAGCGGTTCGGGTGGACTCGTGAACCCCTGGTCGTCACAGCTCGATTACAAGGGTGATGCCGTCGGCCTCGGGGTGCGCGGCCTCGTCAATTGGGTGCACCGTGTCGGTGCGAACCTGCAGTACGGCAAGGACAAGGCCGAGTACGGTATCAACGACCCGCTGGGCAGTGGTACCGACCTCCCGGACACCCACTACCGTTACTGGCGCTACCACCTGTTCGGCGAGTACGTGCTCGACGACTTCTCGGGCATCCGCGCCGACTACGTCTACAACAAGTACAAGAACGACGAGTGGGCGTGGAACGACTGGGTCTATGCCGACGGCACGACCGTCGACCTCGCCGATGACGAGGACGTCCACTTCATCGGCGTCAGCTTCTACTACAAGTGGCGCTGAGGCCCGGTGATGCCTGAGCCAAGAACGGCCCGCCTCGGTGGGCCGTTTTTTTTGTGCGTCGGTCAAGCGCAGCTCATCTGGGAAAAGCCCTCCGTGGCCTTTGCAAGGATCAGCCCGGGGCGGTGAGTGTTTATTCGTCAATACGGTCGCTATCCCGTTTAGGAGGGGTCTGATGCGCATCGTTTCCCTGCTCTTTCTGGCGCTCCTGCTCGCGCCCCCGCTGTCGGCCCAGGAGGTCGACGACAAGGCGGCCCAGAAACTGCTCAAGGTCAGCAAGTGCACCAACTGCCACTCGGTGACCAAGGAGAAGGACGGCCCGCCCTACAAGCAGGTGGCCGAGAAGTGGAAGGACAAGCCCGACGCCGAGGCCAAGCTCTACGAGCACATGACCACGACGCCCATGGTCAAGGTCAAGGACAAGGACGGCAACGAGAAGGAAGAGGCCCACGAGAAGGTCAAGTCCGAGGACCCGGAACAGATCGGGAACCTGGTGCGCTGGATCCTGTCGCGCTAGGCCGGAACCCGGGCCGCCTGTGGCGATCGGTTTTCGCCACACGCGGGGCCGGGTGAGATGAGCGGTGAAGGCCTTCGTCCATCCCCTCCCGTGCGGGCAGAGGGGCGGAGCCGGTAGAACAACGACGCCCGGCCACCGGCGGGCAACCATGGGGGAGAGCGATGATGAGGGAACATCCGGGCATCGGACCGTTGCTGGTCCTGGTCGTCGGCCTCGCCATGCCGACCTGGGCCTCCGCCCAGGAGGGAGGCGCGGTCAAGGGTGAGAAGGATCTTGCACTGCGCGGTGACGCCGAGTGCACGCGCTGCCACGACGAGGAGGCGGCAGTGCCCGAGATCCTGCGCATCGGGCGCACGAAGCACGGCACCACGGCCGACCTGCGCACGCCGACCTGCACCAGCTGTCACGGCGAGAGCCCGACCCACATCGACAAGCCGGAAGGGGTCGACGAGCGGCCCAAGACCGACACCGTCTTCGGCAAGAGCTCGCCCAACACCGCCACCGAGCAGAACGCCCGCTGCCTTGCCTGCCACCAGGGCGGCGAGCGCGTGCTCTGGGTGGGCAGCACGCACGAGCAGAACGACGTTGCGTGCAGCTCATGCCACCAGGTCCACACCGATCACGACAAGGCACGCGACAAGCAGGCCCAGACCGACGTCTGCTTCAGCTGCCACAAGCAGCAGCGTGCGCAGATCAACCGCCCCTACCGGCATCCGGTCCCGGAGGGCATGGTCGCGTGCTCTGACTGCCACAACCCGCACGGCTCGAACGGCCCAGCCCTGATGGTCCGGCACACCGTCAACGACACCTGCTACCAGTGCCACATGGAGAAGCGCGGCCCGTTCCTGTGGAATCACCAGCCGGTCTCGGAGGACTGCGGCCTGTGCCACGACCCGCACGGCACCACGATCGAGAACCTCCTCAAGTGGCGCAGACCGTTCCTGTGCGAGCAGTGTCACGAGCCGAGCAGCCACCGCGGTTCGGTGGCCCAGGCCGGCGAGTACTACACGGCGGGACGCGGCTGCGCGAACTGCCACACCAACGTGCATGGCGGCAACAACGCGCTGGACGACAGCGGTTCGCGCTCGTTCCGGCGCTAGGCGACAAGGAGGAGAGTGCCATGAAGACGATGCACAGACGTTCCATCCTGGCCGCCGCGGTGCTGGCGGCCATGGGCACCACGGCCTTCGCGCAGGAATACACCCTGGAGGAACTGGTCACGCCCGAGAGCCAGGTGCGTGCCGGCGTGGGTTTCATCAGCGACGACAACCGCTGGTTCGGCATGTACCACGGTCCGGGCGACAAGACCGAGGGCGGGGTGGTGCCGCTCCTCGGTCTCGATTACGTCACCCGCGACGAGGCCAGCGGGACCTGGACGCGGGCGCGTCTCGGCAGCGGTGGCCTCGGGCTGGAGTACAGCCGCCAGGGCGACTGGGGCGCGACCCTCGACCTCTCGCGCATCGCCAAGACCAACCCGTTCGTGGTCAACACCGGGCTGGAGGGGATCGGCAGCAGCCGCCTGACGATTTACGATGCGATCGACAGCGGCGCAGACGACGATTTCGACCCGTCCACGGTGCTCCGCAACGTCGACCTGGAGACCGAACGCACGGATTTCCGCCTCGGGCTGAAGAAGATCCTGCCCGCGGGCTTCGACGTCCACCTCAAGCTGCGCAACGAGGAAAAGGAAGGCGAGCGGCAATGGGGCTTCTACAAGCGTGGGGGCGGATCCACCAACCGCGAGGTCACGTTTCTCGCCGAACCCATCGATTACCAGACCAGGGAGTACGAGGCGCTGGTCGGCTACACCGGCGATCAACTCCAGGTCACGGGGGGGGTCTATGTCACGAGTTTCGACAACAGCGATCGCCAAGTCGACGTCACCTCCAGCATAGGCGCCTACTTCGACCAGCTGTCCCTGCCGCCGGACAACGATTCGTTCCAATTCCACGTCAATGGCGGCTACCAGGTGAGTCCGACAACGCGGGTCACCTTCGGCGCATCGCAGGCCAAGCACGAGCAGGACGACGACTACATCGCCGCCGCCGTCAACGGACGCACCGACCTCGGCGGTGAGGTCGATACGACGCTGCTCAACCTCGGCATCTTCTCACGCCCGATGAAAGGGCTCACGCTCAGCGCCAAGGCGCGCTACGAGGACCGTGACGACGACACGCCGGTGGATCTCTACATCCCGGGCACCACGCCAGCGAGAGATCGCTACAACGTTACGATGTCACGCGAGTTCACCGACGTCGACCTCGAGGCCGGCTACCGCCTGCCGACGGGGCTCAAGCTCAAGGGGGCGTACGGCTACGAGAAACGCGAACGCGACGTGCCGGATGGCTACCGCCAGGCCACCTGGCGTCGGCACACCTCGGAGGACATCTTCAAGCTCGAGTTGAGCCAGGCGATGTCGGCGACGCTGAACGGCCGCCTGGTGCTGCAGCACCAGGCGCGTGACGGCAGCCCCCTGATCTCCAACACCTCGGGCACCGACCTCGTGGCTCCGATCCACTTCTCGGACCGCGACCGCGACCAGGTCAAGCTCAACGTCGACTGGATGCCGATGCAGCCGCTGTCGGTTCAGTTCCGTGCCGAGCACACCGACGACGACTACGATGGCCGCGACCTGGGCGTCAGTCGCGGCAAGCGGCAGTTCTACTCGGTTGACGCGAGCTACGCGCTCAGCGACGAGTGGAAGCTGACCGGCTGGATCTCGCGCAGCAAGCAGGAGCTCGACCAGGCCGCAAACGACCGCGACACCGACGAATGGTACGCCGACCTCGAGCAGGTGGGTCGCGCGGTCGGGGTGGGCCTGCGCGGCACGCCGCGCGACGACCTCAAGGTCGGCATGGACCTCCAGTACAGCAAGGACGAGAGCCGGCACAAGCTGAGCGATCCCGATCCCGGCGACGTCGCCCCACTGCCCGACCTCTACTACAGGCACTGGAAGCTGCGCCTGTTCGCCGACTACGCCCTCGACGCGGCGTCGGAGGTGCGACTCGACCTGATCTACGAGAAGCGCGAGACCGACGACTGGGCCTGGTTCGAAGCCAACGGCGACCCGTGGGCGTACTACGACGGCACCACCGTCAACCCGGTCGAGAACGAGGACACCGCCTTCATCGGCGTCAGCTACCGTTACCGCTGGCGCTAGGCAGGGCAGCACAACCTGAGAAACGGCCCGCCGGCGCGGGCCGTTTTTTTTTGCACTGCAAATAAAATCAGGCGCCTGCGCGTCATTTATTCCGCTGCGGCCCCTTGACTTCCCGCGACTCGCCCCTATTATTGGCACTCACTTGAGGAGAGTGCTAACAGCATACCCTCGGGACCACCCAAGACAACATATGGATCGATTGGGAGCCATTCAATGAAAATCAGACCCTTGCATGATCGTGTCATCGTCCGTCGCACCGAAGAGCAGCGGACCAGCCCGGGTGGCATCGTCATCCCGGACAACGCCGCCGAGAAGCCCTCGAAGGGCGAGATCATCGCGGTCGGCAACGGCAAGATCCTCGACAGCGGCGACGTGCGTGCGCTCGACGTCAAGATCGGCGACAAGGTCCTGTTCGGCAAGTACTCGGGCACCGAGGTCAAGGTCGACGGCGAGGACCTCCTCGTGATGCGCGAGGAAGACATCATGGCGGTCCTCGAGGGCTGAGGCCCCGCGACCCCGACCCCAACAGACAGAACACGATAGAGGAACACGGCAATGGCAGCCAAAGACGTGAGATTTTCCGACGACGCCCGCCAGCGCATGCTGCACGGTGTCAATGTCCTGGCCAACGCGGTCAAGGTGACCCTGGGCCCGAAGGGACGCAACGCGGTGCTCGACAAGAGTTTCGGTGCGCCGACCGTCACCAAGGACGGCGTCTCCGTGGCCAAGGAGATCGAGCTCAAGGACAAGTTCGAGAACATGGGCGCGCAGATGGTCAAGGAGGTCGCCTCGCAGACCTCCGACGCGGCGGGTGACGGCACCACGACCGCGACCGTGCTGGCCCAGTCCATTCTGAAGGAGGGCCTCAAGGCCGTCGCCGCGGGCATGAACCCGATGGACCTCAAGCGCGGTGTCGACAAGGCGGTCACCGCCGCCGTCGAGGAGCTCAAGGCGCTGTCGGCCCCGTGCGCCGACGACAAGGCGATCGCCCAGGTCGGCACCATCTCCGCCAACTCCGACGAGTCGGTCGGCAACATCATTGCCGACGCCATGCAGAAGGTCGGCAAGGAGGGCGTGATCACCGTCGAGGACGGCTCGGGCCTCGAGAACGAGCTCGACGTCGTCGAGGGCATGCAGTTCGATCGCGGCTACCTGTCGCCCTACTTCATCAACGACCAGCAGACCATGAGCGCCGAGCTCGAGGACCCGTTCATCCTGCTGCACGACAAGAAGATCTCCAACATCCGTGACCTGCTGCCCGTACTGGAGCAAGTCGCCAAGGCCGGCAAGCCGCTGATGATCGTGGCTGAAGATGTCGACGGTGAAGCACTCGCCACCCTGGTGGTGAACAACATCCGCGGCATCCTCAAGACCTGCGCCGTCAAGGCAC
>JBFIFF010000008.1:0-16188 GCA_041602955.1 Gammaproteobacteria bacterium
GACCAAATCGCTCCAGAAGCTGGCGGGTGCGAAAGCGTGGGCCAGGAAGATCGAGAGCGAGATGGAGCGGGGGTAGACCTCGACAGCAGCAAGGCGAGGCTAACCAGTGTCTGCGACGTGCCTTCCATGACGGGTAACACCAAGCCGGTTGGTCATGCGCGACAGCGCATCCCGTCATCCCCCAGGGGCCCTACCCTGGGGTTACGGTCATGGCTCGCCTTCGGTCGATCGCTTGGCTGACGGTATTTCCCAGCGCGAAAAGAAAACCCACTTAAGAAGTGGGTTTCGCGAAGAAGATTCGAGAAATCGAGTCAGTCAGGATCAATGCCGGTAGACGATATTGTGTTCTTCGACACATTCCCCTTCTGTGTCTACAAGCATGACGGAATTTCTGTCTGGACTGACGATGAACACGACCGGGTCGTCAGTTTTCAAATTACGTACAAAGAACACCCAGCCGAATTGCTCGTACTGGTTGACCGTGTGGCATTGCTGAGGAGTGATTGCACTCAAGATTCTGTTCTTGCCATGCTCGATGATGTTGCGTCGATCATGATAGCCGTCCTCATGGCAATCCTGGCCTCGCTCTACCCACCCGTCTGCTGTCAGAGTGACCATGCCCTCGCTCATTGGTGCTTCCTTTTTTGTTTCGTCCCATCTCAAGCTTGGCCATGTAATTGACATATCGCAAATCTAATAGTTGACATAAGTCAGGTTATTCGGTGGTCTTGGAGGTGACCTGACAGGTCTTGCGGCCATCGAAATGCGCGCTGGTGTTCCCACCCTCCCATCGGGAAGCCGTATCAGACGCGCTCAACGCCCTCTTGGGCAGGACCGTGAAGAAGCCGTCGGCAGAGGGCGGTTGCACCTGCTATAAGAAGGGGCTGTCGGCCCACGGCGCCGAGACAGGGTCAACGGATGGCACTCTACTGCCGGGTTTTTCATTTCGATTTCAAGCCGGGCCAGGACGAGGCGGTGCGCCTGCTCGCCCGGCAGGCGCGTGAGATCATGCAGCGCCAGCCGGGGTTCCACGACGTCACCTTCTTTGCCGACTACGTCAACGGCCACGGCGGTGCGCTGAGCCTGTGGGAGTCGACCGAGGCCATCGACGCCTACGTGAATGGGTCGAGAGGCCTGATGCGCGTTGCGACCGCGGGCCTGTTCCTCGGGTCGCCCAGATCGCTGGTCGCCGAGGTGGTCGAGGTCGACTGACCCGGTCGGCGCAACCGTCGCGAGCCTGCGTCTGTCACTGCCTGGGGGCGGGCCGTATACTGAAGGCTCGCGGGTGGATTGCGTCGGTTCGATGCGGCAGCCGGAAAAGTTCCAGACCTACGCCTACTTCGCCATCTGCCTGGCCTTGGTGCTGGCGCACGAGCTGATCTACAGCCTCTACGCCGGTCCCGGGCGCTTCCTCTCCCTCACCGTCGAGCTCACCGCCCTGTTCGGCGTGGCCGCCGTCCTCGACCACCTGGTCAGTCCGCGCCTGGAGGGCCTCCTGCCCTACACCAAGCGGCGCGCTTTGAGTTTTGTCTTCGACCTCGGGCTCTACCTGATGGTCGGTATGGCGGTGCTGGCGATCGATACGCTCTATTTCGGCCACGATTACGGCCGGGCGATCGATGTCTCGATCGGCGTGGGGGTGTTCGGCTACTTCGCCTCGATCGACAACGCGCTGCAGCGCCAGCTCGGCTGGTTCCACCGCAACGAGGTGAGCGTCGACGGCGGTTTCACGCTGGTGCCGATGGCGCACAAGTTCAGCGTGGTCATGACCCTGACCATCCTGATCCTCGCGGTGACCATCTCGCTGAGCAGCTACCGCCTGATCCACAGCGCCGGGATGGAGCGGGTCGATCAGCTGCCGCTGTTCTTCCTGGTCGAGGTGATGTTCATCTTCGGTGCCCTGCTGGCGCTGCTGCTGCGCCTGATCCAGAGCTACACGCGCAACATCCACGCCTTCCTGCAGGAGCAGATGAAGGTGCTGCGCAGTGTGCAGAAGGGCGACCTCGACCTGCGTGCGCCGATCATGTCCCAGGACGAGCTCGGCCTGATGGCCGTGCAGATCAACGCCATGATCGAGAACCTGCGCGACCGCGACCGGCTGCACAAGACCTTGGAGCGGGTGGTCGGCGCGAACATCATGGAGAAGCTGCTCTCTACCGACGACGATACGCTCAAGCGTGGTCAGGAGGACGAGGTCGCGATCATGTTCTGCGACCTGCGCGACTTCACCAGCATGAGTGAGGCGGCCTCGGCGGACGAGGTGATCATCTTCCTCAACACCTTCTTTTCCGACCTCAGCGAGATCGTCGCGCACCATGGCGGCACCATCAACAAGTTCATGGGTGACGCGGTGCTTGCCGTCTACGGCCTCGAGAGCGGGGGCAACCCGGTCGAGGAGGCCGTACAGAGCGCGCTGGAGATCCTCGAGCACACGCGCCAGTTCACCCTGCCCGATGGCGAACACCCGGAGATGGGCGCGGGCATCCACTACGGCAAGGTGATGGCCGGTACGATCGGCTCCGAGCAGCGCTACGAGTACACCTTCCTCGGCGACGCGGTGAACACGGCCAGCCGGCTCGAAGGGCTGACCAAGCGCCTGCGCTACCGGATCGTGCTCTCGAGCGACGGCTACCTGCAGCTCGCCGACGACACCCGGCGCCGTTTCACCGACCTCGGCCTGCAGCGGGTGCGCGGCAAGGCGGGACCGGTCCACGTGTTCGGCACCGAGCCGAAGCACGCGACGGAGTGAGGCCGGTCGGGGCGGACGCGCGCGGGTTCAGAACATGAACTCGCGGAGCATGTATTTTTTCAGGTCGATGCCGTAGGCGTTGGGTTGCAGGACGCGACGGATCGCGTACTTCTCGCTCTCGGCCAGGCCGCGGTAGTGGCGCAGGTTGACGATGCGCGGCGGATAGACCGGCTGCTTGCCGTCATCGCGGACCAGCATCAGCTTGGGCAGCAGGTGATGGTCGGGTTCGACCGAGATCACCACGCCGACCTCGCCCGAGCCGAGTTCCACCACCGTGCCGATCGGGTAGATGCCCAGGCACTGGATGAAACGTTCGATCAGCTCGCCGTCGAAGAACACGTTGCGGTACTCGTACATGTTCTTGAGCGCGTCGGTGCTGGTGATGTAGCGCTGCTTGTTGGCGACATGGGTCAGGCGGTCGTACACGTCGATGATCGCCACCATGCGCGAGTAGTGGCCGATGTCCCCGCCCTTCAGCCCCTTGGGGTAGCCCTTGCCGTTGACCTTCTCGTGGTGGGTCAGGGCGATGTCGACCGCGCTGGCGGGGATGCCCTTCATGCCGCTGAGGATCTCGGCGCCGTGCTCGGCGTGGCGCTGCATTTCGCGGTTTTCGTCGGGGTCGAGCCCGTAGCGCTTCTTCAGGATCCCCTCCGGGACCCGGGTCTCGCCGATGTCGTGCAGCAGCGCGCCGAGACCGAGCTCCTGCAGCGGGTCGACACCCATGCCGAGGAAGCGGCCGAAGGCCAGCGCCAGGGTGCAGACATTCATGCTGTGGGTGATCTCGGAATCGTCGAAGGCCTTGAGGCTCGACAGCAGCACCAGCGCGTCGGGATTGCGCATGATGCTGCCCATCATGTCCGAGACCACCGCCTTGGCCTCCTCGGTGTCGAGGGCCTTGCCCATGCGGATGTCGTCGAAGATCTTCTGCACGTACTCCTGCGCGCCGGCGTGGATCGACTCCGCGTCCTCGATCTCCTCCTCGAAGCTCTTCAGGTAGGGTTTCTGGTCGCCCTTGCCACCCGCCGGGGAGGCGGCGTCGGCACGGGCCATGAGCTTGCGGCGCAACTCGGCGTCGGCGAGGTTGCTCTTTTCGAGGTCGACGTAGGCGTAGGCGCAGCTGCTGCGCACGTCATCGAGCTCGGCCTCGCTGCGGATGGTGAAACCCTGGAACAGGAAATGGGTCTCGAGCCATGGGCGGTCCAGCTCGGCGACGAACATGCCGACCTGCAGCTCCTGGCTGTCTACCTTGATACGCATCGACGGGCGGGGGCCTGGCAGGTGTCCCTTCGAGTCGGGCGATCATTGTACTGTGGCGCCCCCGGCCGAGGTAGTGTCGCTCGGCGGCGTGCGACCTCAGTGCGCCACGGGACTAGTGGAGTGGCGTCCGCCCCCGGATCAGGCCGAGCTTGGCGCGCTGCTGCAGGCGGTAGAAGCGGCGCAGTTCGCGCACCAGGTCTCGCGGCCCCCCGCGCCGCAGGTGCCGGCGCTCGAGATCGGCACAGTAGCGGGCCGCGTAGTGGTTGGCGCGGTGATAGCGGCGCCGTTCGTTGTGCGCCAGCCCGGAAGCGATGCGCACGGTGGAAAACAGGCGGTCGTGCAGGCCGCGCGGGACCCTCCCGCGTCCCTGGCGGGCCGCGAGCAGCAGGGCGAGCACGTACTTGTCGATCTCGGCCTGGAGCTCGAGTTCGAGGCGGGTCACCGGACGGTCGAGGCGCGCGTGCCAGGCCACGCCGAGGAAGTGGCTTACGCCCTCGATCAGCAGGCAGAGGTCGCCAAGATTGCCGTCGTGGAGACGGGTCAGTGGATCGTCGGACTGCAGGCGTTCGAGCAGGGCCGGGGCGAGGTAGAGACCGAGTTCCAGGATCGATTCGTGCTCGCGCACCAGCAGCTGTTCCTCGGGTTGCCAGGCGTCACCCCGCTCGCTGCTGGCGACGTCGGGCTGCGTTGCCACCAGGTGACTCTCGGCACGGCAGCCCGGGTCGATCGCGTAGATCCGCTCGAGGTGCCGCTGGACGCGGCCGATCTGGGGCGCCATGCGATCGTTCAGTGGGCGCGGGTGGTCAGGCCCGGGGCGGGCTCGATGCCGTGTTCGCGCAGACGACGCGCGAGGCGTGGGCTGCCGGTCCTCAGCCACAGTTCGTAGAGCCGCAACAGGGTCCGCTGGTCGCGTGCCTGAATCGACTCGCTGATCTCGCCGAGAACGTCGACGAAGGGCGTGAACTTGGCGGCCAGTTCACGGTAGACCGGGCACAGCGCACGGCCGCGTGGCGTGCCGTCGAGATCCTCGGCGAGATGGCCGTAGGCCCCGCCGCCCATCGCGATGTAGTAGTCGACGTCGACCGCCTTGCGGTCGAGGCTGTCGGCGAAGAAGCCGGCGATGAACAGCGCCACGTCACCGAGGCGGCGCAGGGCGGCCCGGCGTTCGAGCGGGTTCAGGCTGTGCACCGCGTCGGCGTAGAGGAAGGCCAGCGGGCGCAGGGCGGGCCCGTCGGTGGTCTCTTCGTAGAGGTTGTCGGCCTGGATGAAATGGGTCAGCAGGCTGACCAGGTAGTGGGTGGTGTCGTCGTCGGCGCGTACCCGCTGCCGCGACATCGCCTCGGCGATGCTGGTCTGGAAGAACTCGATCGGGGTGGTGTCGGTGATCACTCCGGACGGGCTTTGCTTGGACATGCACACGCTCCTCTGCCAGGGTGACGGGGCGGGCGCTGCACCGTCCCGTCTAGACCGAGTCTAGGCAGAAGGCGGGCGCCGGGTCACCCCTGGCCGGGGCGAATCGGCTGTGCAATGATTGATTCTTCGTATCCCACGACGACGCGGCCACGCGCGCGCACCGCGGGCGCCTGCATCCGATCCACGAGTCGAGTCGAGCCTGCCGGCACCGGTGCGGCGGGGACCCATGCCTCCGCGCCAGTGGCGGTCAGTTGGCGCGCGCCTGCTGCTCATCGGGCAGCTTCGGCAGTCGGTGGGCGATGCCCTTGTGGCAGTCGATGCAGGTCTTGCCTTCGTCGAGCCCCGACACGTGCTGGTCGAAGGCGCGCCGACCCTGGCGCGTCAGGTCCATGTAGTCGTAGCCATGGCAGTTGCGGCACTCGCGCGAGTCGGTTGCCTTCATGGTGCGCCAGACGTTTTCGGCCAGTTGCAGGCGCTTGGCGTCGAATTTCTCCGGGGTGTCGATGGTGCCGAGCGCCTTGTGCAGCAGCTCGTTGCTGGCCTGGATCTTGCGGACGACCTTGTGTGTCCACTCCCTGGGCACGTGGCAGTCCGGGCAGGTGGCGCGCACGCCCGTGCGGTTTTCATAGTGGATGGTGTCCTGGTACTCGACGTAGACGTTCTCCTCCATCTCGTGGCAGGAGATGCAGAAGGCCTCGGTGTTGGTCCACTCCATCGCGGTGTTGAAGCCGCCCCAGAAGACGATACCGAGAACGAAGGCGACGACCAGCGCACCGAGTCCGTAGACCCGCCCCTTGCCGGAGGTGCGTTGCGAATCGGTCATGGCGAAATCCTCTCTGTTCCTTGGTCCACGCCCGGGTCAGTTGGTGTTCAGCACGTCGACCGGCTTGAACACGTTGTTGACCAGTGGCCGGGCATCGACCTGCGGCACGTGGCACTGGTTGCAGAAGTAGCGGCTGGCCGAGACGTTGGAGAGTTCCTTGCCGTCGCGATCGCGGAAGTGGGTCAGGCTGATCTTGGTCGCCTTGGCCTCGCGGTAGTTCTCCCAGCTGTGACAGGTCAGGCACTTGTTGGAATTGGCGTCGATGATGTAGCCGTCGATCTCGTGCGGGATGAGCGGCGGCTGCTGGACGTAGGCACGCTCGAACGGCGGCCGTTCCTTCATCATCGGCTTGAAGTCCTGGACCGGGTTGATCGAGTCGAGGGTCGCGGGACCGCGCATCGGGTCGGCCATCTGGGCGGCGAGCGTGCCCGGCAGGGCCGAGATCGAGCAGACCAGCAGCAGGGTCAGGGCGGCGGTCTTGTTCATGACGTAGCCTCCATCGTGTTGTGAAACGGGTAGCGAAACGGAAGACGGCCTGGTTGCAGGCATCGATGCCGCGGGCGCCGTTGGTGCCATTGTTCTCGGTGAACTCCGGACCCAGGCCCGCGGCCGCCGCCTTGAGCACCGGCCGGATCACCGCCATCTCCTGCGGCAAGCGGCGCCGCGTGGGACTCTGCGGCCCCGGCGTGGGCACGTGCGGCGACTGTGGGCTCACGGCCGGCCATCGTCAGCGTCCTCGCGTCACGCCTTGACCACGCGCACCGCGCACTTCTTGAAGTCGGTCTCTTTCGAGATCGGGCAGGTGGCGTCGAGGGTCAGCTTGTTGACCAGGCGTCCGGCGTCGAACCAGGGGATGAACACCAATCCCTGTGGCGGGCGGTTGCGGCCGCGCGTCTCGACGCGGGTGACGACCTCGCCGCGCCGGGTCTCCAGCTTGACCGCCATGCCGCGCTTGAGACCGCGCGACTTGGCGTCGTCGGGGTGCATGTAGAGCACCGCGTCGGGATACGCGCGGTAGAGCTCGGGGACGCGCCGGGTCATGGAGCCGGAGTGCCAGTGCTCGAGCACGCGACCGGTGACCAGCCACAGGTCGTATTCGCTGTCCGGCACCTCCGCCGCTGGCTCGTAGGGCAGGGCGAAGATCACCGCCTTGCCGTCCGGCTTGCCGTAGAAGCTGATCCCCTCGCCGGCCTTGACGTACGGGTCATGGCCCTCGCGGAAGCGCCACAGCGTCTCCTTGCCGTCGACCACCGGCCAGCGCAGGCCGCGCGCCTGGTGGTAGGTGTCGAACTCGGCCAGGTCGTGCGCCTTGCCGCGGCCGAAACCGGCGTACTCCTCGAACAGCCCCTTCTGCGCGTAGAAGCCGAAGTGCTTCGACTCGTGGTTACGGTAGATGTTGCCGGACCCGTCCTTCACGGTGTCGTCGGCGTACGGGAACTTGTCGACCTGGCCGTTGGCGTAGAGCACCTCGAACAGGGTCTTGCCCCTGTGCTCGGGGGCCTTGGCCAGGAGCTCGTCGGACCACACCTCCTCGACCTTGAAGCGCTTGGAGAACTCCATCAGCTGCCAGAGGTCGGACTGCGCCTGCCCGGGCGCCGAGACCTGCTGGCGCCAGAACTGGGTGCGACGCTCGGCGTTGCCGTAGGCACCCTCCTTCTCGACCCACATCGCGGTCGGCAGCACCAGGTCGGCGGCCAGCGCCGAGACGGTCGGGTAGGGGTCGGAGACGACGACGAAGTTGTCCGGGTTGCGGTAGCCGGGCAAGGTCTCCTCGTTGAGGTTCGGCGCCGCCTGGACGTTGTTGTTGCACATCACCCAGTAGGCGTTGAGCTTGCCGTCCTTGAGCATGCGGTTCTGCAGCACGGCGTGGTAGCCGACCTTGCTGGGGATCGTCCCGTCGGGCAGCTTCCAGACTTTCTCGGCGTAGGCGCGGTGCTCCGGCTTGGTGACGACCATGTCGGCCGGCAGGCGGTGGGCGAAGGTGCCCACCTCGCGCGCGGTGCCGCACGCCGACGGCTGGCCGGTCAGCGAGAACGGGCCGTTGCCCGGCTCGGAGATCTTCCCGGTCAGCAGGTGGACGTTGTACATCAGGTTGTTCACCCAGGTCCCGCGGGTGTGCTGGTTGAAGCCCATGGTCCAGTAGGAGACCACCTTGCGTTGCGGATCGGCGTAGAGCTCGGCGAGCGCCTCGAGGTCCTTGGGCGGCACGCCGGAGAGCGTGCTCACCGAGTCGACGTCGTAGGCGGCGACGAAGGCCGCGTACTGGTCGAGGTCGATCTTGTCGCCGCCGCCGGCCTTGTCGGCGTTCTTCGCCTTCTGCTCCAGCGGGTGGTTCGGACGCAGGCCGTAGCCGATGTCGTCTTTGCCCTTGACGAAGTTGACGTGCTTGGCGACGAACTCCTGGTTCACCTTGCCGTTCTGGATGATGTAGTTGGCGATGTAGTTGAGGATCGCCAGGTCGGTCTGCGGGGTGAACACCATGCCGAGATCGGCGAGGTCGAAGTTACGGTTGCGGAAGGTCGAGAGCACCGCGACCTTGACGTGCGGCGCGGTCAGGCGCCGGTCGGTCAGTCGCGACCAGAGGATCGGGTGCATCTCGGCCATGTTCGCGCCCCACAGCACGAAGGCGTCGGCGTGCTCGAGGTCGTCGTAGCAGCCCATCGGCTCGTCGATGCCGAAGGTGCGGATGAAGCCGGCCACGGCCGAGGCCATGCAGTGGCGCGCGTTGGGGTCGATGTGGTTGGAGCGGAAGCCGGCCTTGTAGAGCTTGGCCGCGGCGTAGCCCTCCCAGACGGTCCACTGGCCGGAACCGAACATGCCGACCGCCGGCATCTCCTCGCTGTTGCGGGTCTGGGCGATCGCGGCCTTCCACTTCTCGGCCATGATGTCGAACGCCTGGTCCCAGGAGATCGGCGTGAACTCGCCCTCCTTGTCGTACTTGCCGTTTTTCATGCGCAGCATCGGCGTCTTGAGGCGGTCGTCGCCGTAGAGGATCTTGGACAGGAAGTAGCCCTTGATGCAGTTCAGCCCCCGGTTGACCGGGGCCTCCGGGTCGCCCTGCGTGGCCACCACGCGATCGTCCTTGACGCCGACCAGCACGCTGCAGCCGGTGCCACAGAACCGGCACGGGGCCTTGTCCCAGCGGATGTCGCTCTTGCCCGCGGTCATCGCCGCCTGGGCGGCGGGTACGGTCACGCCGGCCGCGGTCGCCGCCGCGGTGATGGCCTGGGTCTTGATGAAGTCGCGTCGAGTCAGTTTCATGACCGCCTCTCCTTGGGTTTCCGAATCAGTTTTCCGCGTCGTCTGTTGCAGTGTCGTCGTCGCTGTACTGGAAGGTGATCGCTGCGGAGATCACGCCCTGGGTCTCGTGAATCGCCTGCAGCGTGTCGGCCGTCACCTGGGAGGTGTCGTTGTCGACGGTCACGACCAGGCGACCGTCGTCGGTGGCGGCGTGGATCTCGACGCCGGGCAGGTCGCGCAGTCGACCGGCGATGCGCTCACGATCTCCGGGGCGGGTGTGGACCACGAGGCTGGCGAGGTTCATGCGGCGGCTTCCGAATGTGGGGGTGGGGCGATGGCGATGGCGTCGACCGGGCACGGGGCGACGCAGGCACCGCAACCGGTGCAGCTGACCCGGTCGATCGTCGGCGCGCTCCGCTGTCCGGGTCGGAAGACGACGGCCAACTCGGGGCACGGGTCGGCGCAGGCGCGGCAGTGGACGCCGTGCGCCTCGATGCATTCGGCGCCGATGTGCGCGACGTGGCGCCAGGGCAGGCCCGGCGGATCACCGCGGTGGAGGGCCGCAGGCGCGCAGGCGACGACGCAGTCGCCGCAGAAGGTGCACTCGCCGCGCCGGAAGTCGACCTCGGGATAGCCGCCATCGCCGCGCACCAGGATGCGCTCGGGACAGGCCGGCAGGCAGTCGTCACAGCGGGTGCAGGTGGTGTGGAAGTGCGCCGAGGCCCACGGCGGGCGCACGGCCGGACGGCGGCCGGCAGGGTCGCCGCGCAGCAGCTGGCGGCGGGTCAGTGGCGTTGCCATCCTGGCCGTTCCTGAGCCATTTCCTTGGTTTTGTGCATTGCAGCGTCCCTGCGTCATTACTACGCCCCCTGGCCGGCGAATCCTTGATGGTTGTCAAGGATGCGGCGGCATGGGCGTGACGCCAGCCACCCAGGTCCACTGACCAGTCTAGCCAGAGGCGCTGGGGCAGACCATCGAGGGGAACTACGTACCCACCTCCGCTGAGAACCCAGGGTTCCCGGGGGCTTCGGGGCAGGTTCAGTGCTTGCGATGCCCCTCGAAGGCCATGCGGTCGAGGTAGCCGAGCAGCAGCGCCGAGAAGACGAAGGTCATGTGGATGATGACGTACCACATGAGCTTGTTGTCGGGGATCTGCGTGGCGTTCATGAACGCGCGCAGGAGGTGGATCGACGAGATCGCGACGATCGACGCGGCCACCTTGAGCTTGAGCGTGCCGGCGTCGTATTTGCCCAGCCATTCGAGCTTCTCGCCGCCTTCCTTGACGTCGATGCGCGAGACGAAGTTCTCGTAGCCGCTGAACATCACCATGATCAGCAGCGAGCCGACCAGGGTCATGTCGATCAGCGAGAGCACCATCAGCACCAGCTCGGTCTCGGCCATCGCAAAGACGCTCGGCAGCAGGTGGAACACCTCCTGGAAGAACTTCATCCCGAGCGCGAGCAGGGCCAGCGACAGCCCGAGGTAGAGCGGCGCCAGCAGCCAGCGGGTGGCGTAGAGGGTGCGCTCTATGAAGATCTCGAGCATGGGGTTACCTGGAGGTCGGCGGGGGAGGGGCGCCATTCTAGACCGCGCCCCCCGACGCGCCTAGGGCGTCACGGCTTGGGTCGGCTCGTGGCTGAGGCTATGCTGCCGGCTGCGACGGCCCGCAGAGGCCGCGTCCCAAGCGCCGCACCAAGCACGCCGGAGGAGATTCGTCCATGTCCAAGCCCCCTTTCGCCCCGCTGTCGTTCGCGCCACCCGCCGTCGAGGTCGAGCGGATCGCCGACGGCGGTCTCGTGCTGACCTCGCCGCAGCCGCTCGACGACTACCCGCCCAAGCTCGGCTTGCTGCTGGAGCGCTGGGCGGCCGAGACGCCCGAGCGCACCTTCCTCGCCGAGCGCGCCGGCGACGGCTGGCGCGAAGTCGGCTACGGCGAGGCGCTCGCGGCGGTGCGCGCGCTCGCCCAGGCGCTGCTCGAACGCGGCCTCGGCCCCGAGCGGCCCGTCGTCATCCTCTCCGACAACGGCGTCGACAACGGCCTGTTGCAGCTCGCGGCGATGCACGCCGGCATCCCGGTCGCGCCGATCTCGCCGGCCTACTCGCTGATGTCGCGCGATCACGCCAAGCTGCGCCACATCTTCGAGCTGGTCACGCCGGGGCTGGTCTACGCGGCCGACGGCGCGCGCTTCGCCGCGGCGCTCGGTGCCGTCGGTCTCGCCGATCGCGAGCTGGTGGTCAGCGCCAACCCGCCGGAAGGAATCGCCGCCACGCCGTTCGCCGCGTTGCGCGCGACCGCACCGGGCCCGGCGGTCGACGCCGCCTTCGCCGCGGTCGGCCCCGACACCGTGGCCAAGATCCTCTTCACCTCCGGCTCGACCGGCCTGCCCAAGGGGGTGATCAACACCCAGCGCATGCTCTGCTCCAACCAGCAGGCGATCGCCCAGCTGTGGCCATTCCTCGGTGAGCGACCGCCGGTGGTGGTCGACTGGCTGCCGTGGAACCACACCTTCGGCGGCAACCACAACTTCAACATGGTGCTGCGCCACGGCGGCACCCTCTACGTCGACGGCGGCAAGCCGATGCCCGGGCTGATCGAGCAGACGGTGGCCAACCTGCGCGATGTCGCGCCGACGCTCTACTTCAACGTGCCGCGTGGGTTCGACGTCCTGCTGCCCTACCTGGAACAGGACGCCGCGCTGCGCGACCGCTTCTTCAGCCGTCTCGACCTGATCTTCTACGCCGGCGCGGCGCTGCCGCAGAGCCTGTGGGAACGGCTCGAGGCGCTGTCGGCCTCTGCGCGCGGCGTGCGCGTGCCGATGGTCTCGGCATGGGGCTCGACCGAGACCTCGCCGCTGATCACCTCGGTCCACTTCCCGCTCGAGCGCGCCGGGGTGATCGGACTCCCGGCGCCGGGCTGCGCGGTGAAGATGGTGCCCAACGGCGAGAAGCAGGAGCTGCGCATCAAGGGGCCCAACATCACCCCGGGCTACTGGCGCCGCGACGACCTGACCGCGCAGGCGTTCGACGCCGACGGCTGGTACTGCATCGGCGATGCCGGGCGCCTCGAGGATCCGGACCGTCCAGAGCGCGGCATCGTCTTCGACGGCCGCGTCGCCGAGGACTTCAAGCTGCTCTCCGGCACCTGGGTGCACGCTGGGGTGCTGCGGGTGACGGCGATCGCCGCCGGCGCGCCGGTGATCCAGGACGCCGTCGTCACCGGCCACGACCGCGAGGAGGTGGGGTTGCTGGTGTTTCCCAACCCGGCCGGCTGCCGGACGCTCTGCCCGGAGGCGGGCGACGACCTCGAGGCGCTGGTGCGCTGCCCGGCGGTGCACGAGCGTCTGCGCGCCGGCTTCGCCGCCTACAACGCCGAGCACGGCGCGAGCAGTCGCCGCATCGCGCGCCTGCTGTTGATGAGCGAGCCGCCGAACATCGACGCCAACGAGATCACCGACAAGGGGTACATCAACCAGGGGGCGGTGCTGGCGCGCCGCGCGGCGCTGGTCGAGCGCCTCCACGCCGCGACGGCGGACGCGGACGACCTGCTGCTTCTCGCGTGACGGCGCTCAGTCGTCGAACGCAGCGTCGCGCTTCTCGAGGAACGCCTTCATGCCCTCGCGGGCGTGCGTGCTGGTCTGGGTCAGCGCCGCGGCCAGCGACTCGGTGAACAGCCCCTCGGTCATCGGCATGTTCTCGATGCGTGCCAGCGCGTTGAGCATCATGTAGTTCGAGGCGGGGGCGTTGGCGGCCACCGTGCGCGCCAGCGCGCAGGCCGTGTCGATCGCCTCGCCGGGTCCGACCAGGTGGTGGGACAGGCCCAGGCGCTGCCCCTCCTCGGCGTCGTAGCGGCGACCGGTCAGCATCATCTCGCGGGTGCGATCGGCGCCGATCACCCGCCCCACGCGCACGCTGGCCCCACCGCCGACGAAGATGCCGCGCCGCCCTTCGGGGAGCTGGTAGAAGGTCGATGGGTCGGCGACGCGCACGTGCGCGGTCATCGCCAGTTCCAGCCCGCCGCCGATCACCGCGCCGTGCAGCGCGGCGACGATGGGCAGTCCGCCGAACTCCATCTGCTGGAAGGTCGCGTGCCAGAACTGCGAGTGGCGCATCACCTCCAGCGGTTCGCGCTCGCGGTGCTCGGCGAGGTCGAGCCCGGCCGAGAAGTGCTCGCCGCGCCCGCTCAGGACCACGGCGCGGGTACCCGCGGGGGGCGCATGGAACAGCGTGTGCAGGCTCTCGATCAGCGGGTCGTTGATGGCATTGCGCTTGTCCGCGCGGTCGATGGAAACGCGCAGCAGGCCGTCATCGAGCTCCAGCGCGAGGTGGGGCAGGTCGGGCAGTTCGGACATCGGCGGCTCCTGGCGGGCACCCCGGGGGCGGCCCGGGCACAGGCTATCATGCGACCGATGGCATCGCGACCGGGCGCGGTGCGACGGCTTGCGGAGGGGGTGATGGTCGACGAACAGGCGTTCCGCAGCACGCTGGCGGACCTCGACAAGGCGGAGTGCCCGTTCGCCAAGGCGCTGCTCGGTGCGCACGCCGCATGTCGCCTGGCGCAGCGTTTCTACCTCGCCGACCGCGAGGGGGTCGAGTGCGTCGATGCCGTGGCGCGCATGAACTGCGGTGCCTACCTCGACCACGTGCGCGCCGTCGCCGGGCCGCGACTCGGCGCCATCGATGCCGGTGGCGCGCTGCCGCACGGCGTGGCCATGAAGCTGCAGGTCGGCGGGATCCGCGGTTTGGCTGCCGCACTGGGCGTGCCCGTAGTCGACGACGTCTCCACCCTGGTCGCGGCGGCGGTGGCCCGCGGCGACGGGCTCGACGGCCTGTCGGCGGAGACGATCGTCGCGGCCGTGGACGGTTACGCGCCACGCCGCCGGCGCGGCGGCTGATCAGCCGGCCAGCCGGCCGGCGATGCGCAGGCCGGCGATCCAGGTGCCGGCGGCCGAGCCCAGGGTGCTGAACAGGAACACCAGCAGCACGCGGGTGATGCGGTTGCGCCACCAGCCACCGGCGTGGGCCGCCATGTGGCGCAGGCTGCCGAAGTCGGCCACGGTCGGCCGGCGCAGCAGCAGTTCGACGATGCCGGTGACCATGCCGGCGCCGACCGTCGGGTTGAGCGAGGTCAGCGGGGCGGCGACGAACGCGGCGACGACCGTGTAGGGATGGGCCGCGGCGAGCAGCGCGCCGAGCGCCGAGAGCCCGCCGTTGATCAGCACCCAGTCCGCCACCAGCGACCAGCCGAGCTCCGGACTGCGCGCGAAGCCGATGGCGAAGCCGAGCAGCACCAATGCGGTGATCGCCCACGGCCAGTGGCGCCACCAGCGCGAGCGCGTTGGCAGGGCGTCGAGCGTGGCGAGCGTCGCCTGCGGCGGCGCGGTGTCCTGCGAAAGGTGGCTCGAGACCCCGGCGAGGTGGCCGGCGCCGACCACCGCCAGGACGCGGCGGTAGCCGTGCGTGTCGATCTCCTGGCGCAGCCGCGCGGCCATGTAGCGGTCGCGTTCGTCGATCAGCGGCCGGTAGAGGTCGCCCGCCTCGGCGGCGAACTCGCCGAACGCCGAGTCGAGCACGTCGCCCTGCTTGAGTCGCTCGATCTCCTCCGGGTCGACCTCGGCGCGGCTGACCACGCTGCCGAGCAGCCCGGCGACCAGGTTCAGGCGCTGCCAGAACGGCACCGCGCGGTAGCTGCGGCGCAGCGTGGTGCCGATCTCACGGTCGAGCAGCAGCAGCGGCCGCCCGCTGCGCTTGGCCTCGTCGACCAGCGCGCGCAGCTCGGCCCCGGGCTCGATGCCCGCCCGCTCGGCGACGCGCTGCTGGAAGGCGCCCAGCGCGAGGGTGGCGACCACCATCGGCGCCTGGCCGCGGCGCAGCACCTCGAGCAGGTCGAGGCGGGCGAGCGCGTCGGGATCGGTCAGGGCCCGGTGGCGGCTTGCGCAGAGCTCCACCGCCAGGGCGTCGTACTCCGCCGCGCCGGCGAGTTCGCGTGCCGCCGTGGCGCTGGCGGCCGAGACGTGGGCGGTGCCGAGCAGGGTGATCCGGCAGTCGCGGTAGGCGAGCTCGCGGATCGGTTCCTCGGTGTGGGTCGGGAGGTCGGCCATCGGCGGCGCAGTATACGCGCCGGCCGCCCTGTCCGCGCTGCTAGACTGCCGTGCCATGGTCACGCCCGCGGAAACCTTTTACTGGCACGACTACGAAACCACCGGGATCGATCTCGACCGCGACCGGCCGCTGCAGTTCGCCGGTCTGCGCACCGACCTCGATCTCGAGCCGGTCGGCCAGCCGCTGACCCTCTACTGCCGCCCCGCCGACGACCTGCTGCCGGCCCCCGAGGCGTGCCTGGTGACCGGGATCACGCCGCAGCACGCGCGAGAGCACGGGTTGCGCGAGGCGGAGTTCGTCGACCGCATCCACGCCGAGCTGGCGCGCCCTGGCACCTGCGCGCTCGGCTACAACACGCTGCGTTTCGACGACGAGATCACGCGCCGTGCGCTGTACCGCAACCTGCGCGACCCCTACGCCCGCGAGTGGCGCGACGGCAACTCGCGCTGGGACCTGATCGACCTGGTGCGCACGGTGCACGCGCTGCGCCCCGACGGCATCGAGTGGCCGCGGCGCGACGACGGCACGCCAAGCTTCCGGCTCGAGGAGCTGACCGCCGCCAACGGCCTCGACCACGGCCGGGCGCACGACGCGCTGGCCGACGTGC